>JBMCIV010000024.1:0-9802 GCA_048616735.1 Wenzhouxiangella sp.
TGCGCAACCGCACCCGCGGCCGCCTGAGCTGCCCGATGGTACTGCGCTTCCCCAGCGGCGGTGGCATCCACGCCCCGGAGCACCATTCCGAAAGCCCGGAGGCGCTGTTTGCCCACATGCCCGGCATCCGGGTGGTCATGCCGTCGTCGCCTTCCCGAGCCTACGGCCTGCTGCTGGCGGCCATCCGTGACCCGGATCCGGTCGTGTTCATGGAGCCCAAGCGCATCTATCGCTGGCAGAAAGAAGAAGTCGTCGACGACGGCGAGGAGCTGCCGCTGGACGTGTGCTTTACCCTGCGCGACGGTAGCGACATCACCCTGGTCACCTGGGGTGCGATGATCAAGGAAACGCTGGCCGCGGCCGACCAGCTCGAAGCCGCGGGCGTGAGCGCGGAGGTCATCGACGTGGCCACGATCAGCCCGCTGGACATGGACACTATTATCGAGTCGGTCGCGCGTACCGGCCGCTGCGTCATCGTTCAGGAAGCCCCGCGCCACTGCGGCGTGGCCAGCGAAATCGCGGCCGGGCTGGCCGATGCCGGCATCTGGAGCCTGCTGGCGCCGGTCAAGCGCGTTTGCGGCTACGATACGGTCATGCCGCTGTATCGCAACGAGCTCAAATACATGCCCAGCGTCCGGCGCATTCTGGATGCGGCCCATCAGGTTCTGGAGGTCTCATGACGGTGTTCAAACTGCCCGACCTGGGCGAAGGTCTGCCCGACGCGGAAATCGTCGAGTGGCTGGTTGCCGAGGGCGACGAGGTCAAGCTCGACCAGCCGCTGGTATCGATGGAAACCGCCAAGGCGGTGGTCGAGGTCCCCAGTCCGGTCAGCGGGCGCGTGGTCCGTTTTCACGGCCAGGCCGGCGACGTCATCCAGACCGGCGCCCCGCTGGCCGAATTCGAGGTTGAAGGGTCTGAGGAAGCCGCCGCGCGGCAAGACCCCGAGTCGGCTCTGGTCGATGAACCGGCACCGGCCGAAGACGACACCGGGCTGGATTTCTCGCAACTGCCGGTCGGCGAGCAGAAACAGCCCGATTCGGAACAGCCCAGCCAGGCCGGCAGCGAGGATCAGGCGACCCCGGCGGCGGCGCGCGACGACAGCGGCACGGTGGTGGGCAATGTCCCCTCCGGCAACGAAGTACTGCAGGAGCGCACCAGCGATCTCGGCGGTGTCCGCGCCACCCCGGCCGTGCGCGCCCTGGCCAGAAAACTCAGGGTTGACATCCGTCAAGTCCAGCCCTCGGGCAGCGACAATGTGGTCACCGCCAGCGACGTTCGCCAGGCGGCCGACAGCGGCAGCGCAGCGCTGGGAGCGCCGGCCGGCAGCCGCCAGAGCTCTCCATCCGAATCGGCACCGCCGGCGCCCGAATCCACCCCGGCGCCCCAGCCCACGCCCCCCAGCGGCGAGTGGGAGCCGGTGCGCGGCACCCGTCGAACCATGGCCCGGGTAATGAGCGAATCGCACCGCAGCGTCGTGCCGACCACGCTGATGGACGACGCCGATATCCAGGCCTGGCGCGCCGGCGAGGACATCACCTCCCGCCTGATCCGGGCGCTGTGGGCGGGCGCGCTGGCCGAACCGGGCCTGAACGCCTGGTACGACGGCGAAAACGGCGCGCGCATGGTGCACAAGAACATGCACGTCGGCATGGCGGTCGACACCGCTGACGGACTGTTCGTCGCGGCCGTGCGCAACGTCAACCAATTGCAGCGCACCGAGCTTAGAGCCGAGATCAACCGTCTGCGCGAAAATGCGGCCAACCGATCCATTCCGCCCGAGGACCTCAAGGACTACAGCATCGTCCTGTCCAACTTCGGCAAGTTCGCCGGACGCTACGCCACCCCGGTCATCACCCCGCCGTGCGTGTGCATCGTTGCGGCCGGGACGCTGCGGCACGAGGTCGTGCCGGTGCTCGGCGGCATCGAGGTCCACCGCATGATCCCGCTGTCGCTGACCTTCGACCACCGCGCCTGTACCGGTGGCGAGGCCGCCCGCTTCCTCAAGGCGATGCTCGACGATCTGGCCCTGGCCGAATGACCGGGCCAGGCGTCACGAACACGGCCGCGCAATGATCGGACACGTCGCGCCCAGCATGATCATTGGCGCCTGCGAGTGGGTGGCGCTGCCCGAGCTCGGCATCGACCGGCTGCGCGCCCGGGTCGACACCGGCGCCAAATCCTGCGCGCTGCACGCCAGCGCGATCGAGCCGTTCTGCCGCGACGGCGTGGACTGGGTTCGGTTCCGGGTTCACCTGGGCCACCCCCGCCCGCGCGATGACCGCGCCTGCGAGTGCCTGCTCAAGGCGGTTCGACGGGTTCGACCCACGACCGGTGAATTCGAACCGCGCTACACCATTCAGACGCCGATCGTGATCGGCCATTCGCGCTGGATGGTGGACATCACGCTGACCGACCGTGGACGGATGCGCTACCGTATGCTTCTAGGCAGAAAGGCGATGGAAAACCATGCCCTGGTTTATCCTGCTCGCACTTTCTTACAGGGCAAGCCGCGCGTCGATGCGGCCAGCTGAACCCGATCCCGGAGAATCAACCCATGCGCATCGTCGTCCTGTCCCGTAGCCGCAAGATTTACTCCACCCGACGCCTGGTCGAAGCAGCCGAAGAACGCGGCCACGAGATCCAGGTCGTCGACACGATCGGCTGCTACATGAACATTGCCTCGCATCGCCCCACCATCCACTACCGCGGCAAGCAGCTCGAACCGTGCGATGCCGTGATCCCGCGCATCGGCGCATCGATCACTTTCTACGGCACGGCGGTGCTGCGCCAGTTCGAGATGATGGGCACTTTTCCGCTCAACGAATCGGTTGCCGTGACCCGCTCGCGCGACAAGCTCCGCTCCCTGCAGCTGCTCTCGCGTCGCGGCATCGGCCTGCCGGTGACCGGCTTTGCCCGCCAGGCCAGCGATATCGGTGACCTGATCGAGATGGTCGGCGGCGCGCCACTGGTGATCAAGCTGCTCGAGGGCACCCAGGGCATCGGTGTTGTCCTGTGTGAAACGCGCAAGGCCGCAGAAAGCGTGCTCGAGGCCTTCATGGGGCTCAACGTATCCATCATGGTGCAGGAATACATCAAGGAGGCCGGCGGCGCCGACATTCGCTGCTTCGTCGTCGGCGACAAGGTCGTCGCCGCAATCAAGCGCCAGGCCAAGCCCGGCGAGTTCCGCTCCAACCTCCATCGCGGCGGGACCGCCTCGCTGGTCAAGATCACGCCGCAGGAGCGCTCGGTGGCCGTGCGCGCGGCCAAGATCATGGGTCTGAACGTGGCCGGCGTCGACATCCTGCGCGCCAACCACGGGCCGGTCATCATGGAGGTCAACTCCTCGCCCGGCCTGGAAGGCATCGAGACCTCCACCGGCAAGGACGTGGCCGGCATGATCATCGGGTTTCTCGAAAAGAACGCGCGCAAGGACAAGACCCGCACCCGCGGAACGGGCTGAGCCGGACGCAGCGCACCATCAGCAGCCGCGCGCGGACAGCCTCAGAATTCCAGCCGGTCGAACTCGCGAATATTGACCAGCATTTCGTGGATCGCGCGTTCGATGCCGCGGCGGTCGCAGGCTTCGGACAAGCGTCGAATGCTGTCGACAATGGCGATCCACCAGTTCATGTGGGTGGCCGAAAGCTGGGCCGCCACCGCCACCAGATCGCGCGTCATCGACAATGATTCCTCGCCCTCGCGCTTGAGCGCGACCAGGCTGTCGAGGTCGGGGTGCTTGCGGTCAAGCTCCTCGATCAAACGCGAGATGACCTCGGGGTCGCACTCCAGTTCTTTCGAAGAGGTCGGTTCGGCGTTGGCGTCGAGAAAGGCGATGTCGAGCAGCGACAGCAGGTCACGAAACGACCCGCGCAGACTCAGCCACATCTGGCGCCGGCGCCGATGCTCGAGGTGGCGCTGGATCAGACCAAGCAGCCCGACCAGGAAGAAGGCCTCGATGCAAAACACGACCAGCTCCGGCACCAGCTCCTCGCGAAACTGACCGCCGCCGCTGCCGAAGACAAAATAAAACCACAGGCTAAGCCCGGCGAGCGCGAAGATCACCATCAAAACAACGATGAACAGACGGCTCATGGCTGCTCGTCCGGCAAGACTTGATCGTCGTCGCGGGCAAAGGCCCGGACCACCCGGGCAATGCGCTCGGCCTCTTCTATCGTCAGATCCGGCGGCAGGTTGGCGATGTAAACCGTTTCGTTGCCGCGCAGGAAGATGGGAATGATGTTGGACGGGTTTTCGGTGGCCTCCAGCGTGATTCGTTCGGCCACCTCGCGCTCGGGGCTCAGCGATCCGCGCGTTAGCGCGCGCTGGCGCTCCCCGCCGGCGCTCTGAAAGCCGGCCGGGTTATCGGTCCAGGACAGGAACTCGTTTTGGGCCATGCGGACGCGCTCGGCGTAAAGCGCGAGCGTCTCGCTGCGAATGCTCGAGCCTTCGAGCTTGTGAAAGCGCGCGGCCAGCCGGTCGACGTCGAGCTGGCGGACGTCGGCCCGCTCGGCTTCGGTCATTTCCTCGGCCAGCCGCTCGACGGCCTTGCGCCGGGCCCGGGCAACGGCCGGATTGATCAGCCCCTCCATGCCCGCGCGCTTGTGGAACTCCAGCAGGTCGGCCAGGGAATACGAATCAGCGCTCGTCATGGCGATCTTGTCCTCCGTCCATTCTTATCGCTTCTCATCGCTTGGCGGCCAGCAGGCCCTAAGCATCAGTCCAAAGCAAGGCGAAAATCCAGCGCCGGCAGCCCATCGATCCGGGCCTGGATCCGCTGCCCGACCGCGAGCGCCGAAACGCCGGCCGGCGTGCCGGTGAAAACGACATCACCGGGACCCAGGCTGACCGTTTGCGACAGCCGCACAAGCAGATCGGCCACCGGCCAGATCATATCGCCCAGCCGGGCGAACTGGCGCGGTTCGCCGTCCACGGCCAGGCTGATTTGCGCCGTCGCATGCGGCTGCCAGTCCTTGGCCGAGACCACCCGACCCACCGGGCCGGCCTGATCAAACCCCTTGCTCATCTCCCAGGGTTGACCCGCTGCCTTGGCGCGCGCCTGGACATCGCGGCGGGTCAGGTCGACACCGACCGCGTAGCCGAAAATGGCCGCCCGGGCCTGCGCCGGCGTGAGATGGCGACCCCCGGCCTGCAGGAAAACAACCAGCTCCACCTCGTGATGCAGATCGGCCGTATCCGCGGGATAGACGATCCGGTCGGCGTGAACCAGCGCCTGCGCCGGCTTGGAAAAAAAGACCGGGCTCGAGCGCGCCGGGTCAGCACCCATTTCCCGCGCGTGCTCGGCGTAGTTGCGCCCCACGCACCACGCTGAGCGAACGGGGAACGCGCCGCCGCCGACGACCGGCAACAGTCGCGCCTGCCAGTCGACCACCCGCTCCATCGACCGCCCCTCAGCGCAGCGTCCGAATGCCGACCGCCGCGCGCAGCCGCTCCATCAGCGGGCCGCTGATCGCGCGCGCCCGCTCGGCCCCGCGCTGGAGCTCATCTTCGACCCGGCCCGGCTCGGCCAGCAGCGCCTCGTAGCGCTCGCGCGGCGCGGCCAGCTGGGCGTTGACCAGCTCGAACAGCTGCTGCTTGACTTCGCCCCAGGCGATCCCTTCGGCAAAAGCCGCGCGCATCGCGCGGCGCTGTTGCGGGTCGGCAAAGGCGGCATAGACGGCGTAGACCGGCGCGCTGTCGGGGTCCTTGGCTTGACCGGGCTCGAGCGAGTTGGTCTTGATCTTCATGATCGCCTTGCGCAGCTTCTTCTCGGGCAGCCACAGCGGGATGATGTTGTCGTAGCTCTTGGACATCTTGCGCCCGTCGGTGCCCGGCAGGGTGGCGACGTGGTCGTCGATGATGGCTTCGGGGGCGACAAAGTGCTCGCCGTAACGGTGGTTGAAGCGAGCGGCGATGTCGCGCGCCATCTCCAGATGCTGAATCTGGTCCCTGCCGACCGGCACGCGCTGGGCGTTGAACATGAGTATGTCGGCCGCCATCAGCACCGGATAGGAAAAAAGCCCCATGGTGATGCCCTGGTCGGGATCCTCGCCGGCCGCACGGTTGTCGTCTACGGCGGCCTTGTAGGCGTGGGCGCGGTTCATCAGGCCCTTGGCCGTGACGCACGACAACAGCCAGGTCAACTCCGCGATCTCGGGCACGTCGGACTGGCGATAGAACACCGCACGCTGGGTATCCAGGCCCAGCGCCAGCCAGGTCGCGGCGATCTCCAGGGTCGAGCGCTGAACGCGCTCGGGGTCTTCGCACTTGACCAGCGCGTGATAATCCGCCAGAAAATAAAACGACTCGGTTTCGGGGTCGCGGCTGGCGGCGATCGCCGGCGCAATCGCGCCGACGTAGTTGCCCAGATGCGGGGTACCGGTGGTGGTGATGCCGGTGAGAACGCGCTGCTTGCTGCTCATGGCCTTTATCAGGTCTCGTGATCGGTTCCGGAGAACGCGCTATTGTAGACCCCTCGCGAACCCTTGGAGATGCCAGCATGGAGCTGATCAGGGCCGTCTACCAGGCGACCGCACCGGACCGGGATCCGGCGGACCTGGCTGAAAGCATCGCCCGCGAACAAAGCCTGGAGCTGACCCGTCGGCTCATTCCGCAAGCCATCGCCGAACGACTGCTCGGTCGGGTGCTCAAGGTCGAATCGATGTCAGACGAGCGCTGGCGGCTGGAGATCGGCTATCCGACCGAGCTGGCCAGCGGCCAGGTCGGACAACTGCTGCACCTGCTCTACGGCAACGTCTCTTTCTATCCGCGCATCCGCCTGACCGGGCTGAACCTGCCGGACGGGCTGCTGGCTCGCCTGCCGGGCCCGCTGCAGGGTCTGGCCGGGATCCGCGCCTGGACCGGGGTCAGCGACCGGGCCATGCTGATGACCGTGCTCAAGCCGCGCGGCAGCGATGCGCGGACGCTGGCCGACCTGGCGCTGGCCTTTGCGCGCGGCGGCGGGGATTTGATCAAGGACGACCAGAACCTGGTCGAACAAAACATTGACGCCTTCCGCCACCGGGTCACGACGTGCGCGGCCGCCGTCGAGCGCGCCGCCGAAGAAACCGGCCGCCGCTGCCTGTACCTGCCGCACGTCGCCGGCAGCGGCGACCACCTGCGCCGCCAGCTCGACCTGGTCGGCGACCTGGGTCTGGGCGGCGTGGTCCTGTGTACCTGGGTGATGGGGCTGGAAACAGCCGCCAGCGCAGCCCGGGACCGGGGCCTGATGTGGCTTTCCCATCCGGCCATGGCCGGCGCCTTCACCGAGCCGTCCGAGACCGGCATCGCAAGCGCCGTAATGCTCGGCACGCTGGCGCGCGCCGCCGGGGCCGATATCAGCATTTTCCCGGGCCGCGGCGGCCGGATTCGCTCCGGCCACGACGATGATGAAAGCGCCACCTGCCGCGCCCTGACCGAGCCGCTGGGGCCGATCAAAGCCGCCCTGCCCTGCACCGGCGGCGGCAAGACGCTAGACCAGGTCGCCATCACCGCCAAGGCGCAGGGACCGGACTGCGCGGTTCTCGTCGGCGGCGACCTGATCGCGCGCGGCGAGCGCATTCAGCCCGAAACCGCGAGCGCTATCGCCGCGCTGAAAAGCCTTTGATCGGGCGCTATAGGCCTTGAGAAAACGGGCAGCATGTTACCCTGAGGCCTCGACTCAAATATGGAAGCAGCATGGAAATCAAACCGAACACCGTCGTCAGCATCGACTACACCTTGACCGGTGCTGACGGGCAGATCATCGATACTTCCGAAGGCCGGGAGCCGCTGGTCTACTTGCACGGGCACGGCAACATCATTCCGGGGCTGGAAAAAGCCATCGAAGGCAAGACCGAGGGCGATGAGCTGGCCGTCAGCGTCGAACCGGAAGAGGCCTACGGCCCCTACCGCGAAGAGCTGGTTCAGGACGTACCGAAATCCGCCTTCGACGGCATGGACAAAGTCGAGCCGGGCATGAGCTTCCGGGCAGAATCCTCGGCCGGGCCGATGACGGTCACGGTTCGCGAGGTCGGCGACGACACCGTCAAGGTGGACGGCAACCACATGCTGGCCGGCCAGACCCTCAACTTCAAGGTCGCCGTCAAGGACGTCCGCGAAGCGACCGAGGCGGAAAAAACCGAAGGCGCGGTCGCCGAATAACAGCAGCGCTTAAAGTCCCCGCGCCGGAAGCGATCGGACCCCGCTGTGCGGCGGTCCGGTCTGCTATGCTTGGCGCCCTTCCAATGATCAGGATCTCGGCGCGTCAATGACCTACTGTCTGGGCCTGCGGCTGAACACCGGCCTGGTTCTGGCCTCGGATTCGCGAACCAGCGCCAGCGTCGACGACATCAGCGTCTATTCCAAGATGCACACCTTCCAGACCCGGCCCGACCGGGTCGTGGTGCTGCTCTCCTCGGGCAACCTGGCCACCTCGCAGGCGGTGCGCAGCCAGATCAACCGAGACCTGTCAAACCCCCAGGCCGAACGCAACCTCGACACGCTCGAACAACTCGACGATATCGCTGCCTACATCGGCGAGATCAACCGGCAGGTTCAACACAACATCGCACCCGAACCCGACCAGGCCAGCGGCTTCAATCCCGAAGCCAGCTTTCTGCTCGGCGGCCAGGTCGGCGACGGCGCCCACGATCTCTTTTTGATCTATCCCCAGGGCAACTACATCATGGCCTCGCGCCAGAAGCCGTTTCTGCAGATCGGCGAAACCAAGTACGGCAAGCCCATTCTTTCGCGTCTGGCCAACGGCGAGCTGTCGCTGGACCTGGGCGCACGCCTGGCGCTGGTGTCGATGGATGCAGCGATGCGCTCGAACCTCTCGGTCGGACCGCCGATCGAGGTGGCGATCTGTCCGGCCGGCGTCCACCGCATCGCCCGCCGGCTCAAGCTGGCCGACCAGGATCCGTATCTGCGCACCTTGGCCGAGCAGTGGAACGCCCAGCTGCTGGACGCCTTTCTCGGGCTGCCCGACCCGAGGAGCTGGGAGAGCGGCCCACTAGTGGGCCGCAACCCGCCCGCCGGCTGACTCGATCACCGCTTCGATCAATCCGAGTTTCTCGACCACCGGCTCGACCAGCACGAACGGGTAAGGATCCGGTTGGTCGAGGCTGCGGTTGAGCAGGTTGATCCGGCGGGCCAGGTCGACCCAGCATTCCATGCGCCGATCGAAGTCCAGATCGAGCACGTCGGCGCGCACCATGTCGTTGACCGCCGCCGTCTCCAGCGTATCGGAGATCTGCAGGTAGTGCGCCCAGCACTCGGCCCAGTCCTCCCAGGGATGGGCGCTGGCGTAGGCGCTGATGCAATCCTGCGGCCAGCCCCAGCGCGGACCGTCGCGGTAATAGGTCTCCAGCGCCTCGTGGTAAGGCAGGCGCTCATCGCCAAAGCGCTCGCGCACGGCGTCTAGCAGCGGCGATGGGGCCACCAGCCGATCCCAGTAGTAGTGCCCGATCTCGTGGCGGAAATGGCCGAGCAGGGTGCGCTGGGCCTCGTTCATCTGGACGCGCATGCGCTCGCGCTCGATATCATCGGCCTCGCGGATGTTGATCGTGATCAAGCCACCGGCGTGCCCGGTCATGACCGGCCGATCCTCGGCCGAATCCATAAACTCCAGCGGATCGGGGTTGTTCTCCAGAAAGGCGAAACCCAGTCCATGCTGCAGCGATTCGGCTCGGCTTTCGATCGGCAGCGCATGGCGCATGAGATCAAACAGCAATCGCCTCTTGCGCCGCTCCACCGCCAGCCAGAGCGCACGATTGCCGGCCTTGTCAAGATTCGGAATCACCTCGTTCAAACGACAGGCGTGGCA
>JBMCIV010000025.1:0-9738 GCA_048616735.1 Wenzhouxiangella sp.
AGCCGGCGACAAGATTCGGGTTGACAATGGCCGGCTGGTGGTCAGCGACCAGCCCATCCTGGGCTTCATCGAAGGCGATGGCATTGGGGTGGACATCACCCCGGCCTGCATGAAGGTCTGGGATGCGGCCGTGGAAAAAGCCTACGGCGGCAAGCGCAAAGTGCACTGGGCCGAGCTCTACCTGGGCGAAAAAGCGGGCGGCATCTACGGCGGCGACTATTTTCCGGCCGAGACCCTGGAAGCGGTCAAGGACCTGGTTGTGAGTATCAAGGGCCCGCTGACCACGCCGGTGGGCGAGGGCTTCCGCTCGCTCAACGTCTCCTTGCGCCAGACCCTGGACCTCTACGCCTGCGTGCGCCCGGTCAAGTACTACCAGGGCGTTCCTTCGCCGCTGAAAAAGCCCGAGGAAGTCGATGCAGTGATCTTCCGGGAAAACACCGAAGACGTGTACGCCGGCCTCGAGTACGAGTCCGGCTCCGATGAGAACCGCAAGTTGGCGAAGTTCCTGCGCGAAGAAATGGGTGCCGAGTTTTTCGAAGACGCCGGCATCGGCATCAAGCCGATCTCGGCCTATGGCTCCAAGCGCCTGGTGCGAAAAGCCATCCAGTACGCCATCGACAACGACCGCAAGTCGGTCACCCTGGTTCACAAGGGCAACATCATGAAGTTCACCGAGGGCGCTTTCCGCAAGTGGGGCTACGAGGTCGCGGCCGAGGAGTTCGGTGACGTCACCATCACCGAAGACGAGCTGTGGGAAAAATACGACGGCGATGCGCCCGCCGGCAAGATCGTCATCAAGGATCGCATCGCCGACATCATGTTCCAGCTGATGCTGCTCAGGCCGGCCGAGTTCGAGGTGCTGGCGACCATGAACCTCAACGGCGACTATCTGTCCGATTCGCTGGCTGCCGAAGTCGGCGGCATGGGCATCGCGCCGGGGGCCAACATGGCCGACAACGTGGCGGTGTTCGAGGCTACCCACGGAACCGCGCCGAAATACGCCGGCAAGGACATGGTCAACCCGTCCTCGCTGATGTTTTCCGGCTGCATGATGTTCGACTACATCGGCTGGCCGGAAGTCACCCGGCTGATCGAGCAGGCTTTTGAAAAGGTCGTCGGCGACAAGGTCGTGACCTACGATTTCGCCCGCCAGATCGAAGGTGCCACCAAGGTCTCGACCAGCGGTTTCGGTGACGCCCTGGTTAAGGCCATCAAGGCATCTTGACTGCCGGCTCTCAGTGGGAGCAGGCTCGCGCCGCCCTGGTCGAGCCCGACCCGGCGGCCAAGTGCCGGCGCGTGGCCGCGCTCTGGGAGCAGGTGACCAGCGGCCGCTGGGTGCCGGCCGACCCCGGCCGGCTCGGCGATCTTTCCTGCGGCCGCCCTCAGCGCCCGGAAATGGTCCCGCCGGGGCAGCTGCCGCGGCGCGGACTGGGCAGCGTGGAGGGGCGCCAGGCCTTGATCCACGCCATCGCCCACATCGAGTTCAACGCCATCAATCTAGGCCTTGACGCCGCTCTGCGCTTTCCCGGCATGCCCGAAGAGTTCTACCGCGACTGGCTCCGGGTGGCCGCCGACGAGGCGCGTCATTTCGCCATGCTCAACGCCCGCCTGGGCGAGCTGGGCGCGACCTACGGCGACCTGCCGGCTCACAACGGCCTGTGGGAGATGGCCGAAAAGACCGCCCACGATGTTCTCATCCGCATGGCCCTGGTCCCGCGCGTGCTCGAGGCGAGGGGGCTGGACGTCACGCCCGGCATGATCGAGCGACTTGGCGCGGTCGGGGACGACGACACCGTCGCTTTGCTCAAGATCATTCTCGAAGAAGAGGAAGAGCACGTGGCCATCGGCAGCCGCTGGTTTCGCTCGCTTTGCGCCCAGCGCCGGCTGGAACCCGAGGCCACGTTTCGCCGGCTGCTGCAAGACTACTTCAGCGCGCCCTTGCGCGGGCCGTTCAACCTGGACGCGCGCCGTCGAGCCGGGTTCAGCGACGCAGAGATCGATCGCCTCGCGGCGATGGATCGGGCGGGCGGGCCGGTATGAGCGCGCTCAAGCTCGCCCTGGTCCAGGCCCAGCTGCGCTGGCAGGATGCGCCGGCCAACCGCCGCCATCTGGGTCATTTGATGGATCGCAGTCCGGGTGCCGACCTGTACGTCCTGCCCGAAACCTTTACCACCGGGTTTCTGGGCGACGGCGAGGGTCCCGCCGAGCCGTTTGACGGGCCCACCCTGGCGTGGATGCGATCGGAGGCGCGCGCTCGTTCGGCGGCGCTGGTCGGCAGCCTGGCCCTGACCGACGCTGAGGGATTGCGGCGCAACCGCATGGTCTTCGTGCCGCCGGACGGCGAGCCGGGCTGGTACGACAAGCGCCACTTGTTTTCTTTCGGCGGCGAAGACCAGCGCTACGCGGCCGGGGACGATCACACGGTGATCGCCTGGCGCGGCTGGCGGATCGACCTGCAGATCTGTTACGACCTGCGCTTTCCGGTCTGGTGTCGCAACGCCCGCGACTTTGATCTGCAGCTGTTCGTGGCCAACTGGCCGAGCCCGCGGGTGGAGGCCTGGCGTTTACTGCTGCAGGCGCGGGCGCTGGAAAACCAGGCCTTCGTCGTCGGCGTCAACTGCTGCGGTCGCCTCGGCAACGGTAACGACTACCCGGGGCGATCGGTGGCCATAGACGCCAGCGGGCAGCGTCTGCTCGAGCTGGGGCCCGACGAGGAAGTCGGCGAGGTCACGCTCGATCGCCAGGCCCTGCTTTCACTGCGCGAAAAACTGCCCTTTCTGCGCGATCGGGATGCTTTCCGGCTCGGACGCTAGCGGGCCATGCGGCAAGTTTGAGATAACCCTTCAGTCCAGCTGCGTGCGAATCACGCCGACCCCCAGGCCTTCGATGGCAAACCCATCCTCGGCGCTGATCCTGATCGGGGCCAGGCGTTCGTTCGCCGGCTCCAGCCAGGTGCCGCGACCGCGCCGGCGCAGGCGCTTGACCGTAACCTCCTCGCCCAGCCTGGCGACCACGATCTGGCCGCTGCGCGCTTCCGGCGTCCGGTGAACCAACAGCAGATCGCGATCGAATATCCCTGCCTCGATCATGGAATCGCCCTCGACGCGCAGGGCGTAGTCCGGCGCCGGCCGGAAGGAGCCCGGCTCGATGCTGACCTGGTCGTCGTGGTTTTCCACCGCCAGCACCGGCGTGCCGGCGGCCACCCGGCCGATGACCGGCAGGCGCGCGGCCGGCGCGGCCGACTCCAGGCCAGCCGGGATGATGCCGCGGGCCTGGTGGGGGCGCAGCTCGATCGCGCCGTGGCGTGCCAGCGCCCGCAAGTGGCACTGGGCGGCGTTGGGAGACGCGAAGCCGAAGTGGGCGACGATGTCGGCGCGGGTCGGCGGCAGCCCGCGCTCGCGCACTTGCTGCTCGATAAAATCAAGAATCTCGCGCTGGCGAGCGGTCAGGTTCATTGCCTGACTGTATCAAAAAACAGTCCTGGGGGTGGCAGGCTGGCCTAATACCACCACGGACCGTAGTAGGGCCACCAGGGTCCGCGATAGCGATAGCTGTCGGCATAGACCACCTCCGGGCGTTCCGGCCAAAGATAGATGGCCTCGGCTGACAGGCGCGGATAGCGGTAGACGAATTCGCCGATGGTGTCGTCGACAAAGCCCTGGAGGCGGCCCACCACGGTGATGTCTCGGCCGCTGGTAAAGACTTCGGGATCGCGGAAGCCGTCCCGGCACGCCAGGAAACGGCCGTGCGTGAGGTCGCCGCCGGTAGGCCGCAGATTGCGATCAAGGTCGCGCGCCAGGATCTCGAGGCAGGTCTCGCTCTGCCCGGGCCGGGTAGCGACGATGCTGCCGCCCCAGCGCACTTCGGTGCCGACCGATTGATCCGTGGCCTGGTCGGGCTTGAAGTCGGCAAACTCACCGGCCAGCGGGGCCGGGATACTGGCGCATCCGGCCAGGGCCAGCAAGGCAAGCGCCGGCAAAGCGATTTGGGTCAGGGCTTTGGCAAACTGGGTCATCGTGGTTTCTCGGGCAAGGTTGCTGCAAGTCGGTTACTTGGACCGATCGGACGGGCTGCGGTTCAGGGGCCGGCGCGGTGAAAAACGCCTAGCCTGCTGCAAAAAGATAGCATCCTCGGCGTCATGATCGCCGTAGTGGATTCGGCAGTACATTTCGGCCAGGCGGCGAAACCGCGTGCCCGAGACCGGGAGCGTGGACTCGATCCGCTGGGCAAACTCGAGCGGGGTTTCGGCCGCTTGCTTGGCCAGATTCAGCCGCCGCAGCCGGGCCAGTATCCGGTGCCAGGCGCGCTCGACCGGTGAGCTGCGCCGCGGCCGGGACTGGCGCAGCAGGAAATAGCCGATCGGCGCCGAAACCAGCAGCAGCGCCATCAGCATCAGCAAGGCGATGCGTTCGGGGCTCAGACCGGGCAGGCCGAGTCGGTCCAGGAAGTCGTGCTGGCGCTCGTGGTCGAAGCCCAGGACCCAGCGATTCCACAGGTGCTGGATTCGATCGTAGCGATTGCGTATCGGCTCTAGCCAGTCGAGGCTCAGCACGCCGCCGGGGCGGTCGATGACGCTGCGCGCGCCCTGTTCAATGCGCTCCGGAGACACGGCCGCGGTCGGGTCGATCCGGGTCCAGCCTGCGTCTGGCAGCCAGACCTCGGTCCAGGCGTGGGCATCGGACTGACGCACCAGCAGGTAGTCGCTTCCGTCCTGCCACAGCCCACCCTGGTAGCCGGTCACGATGCGGCTTGGAATCCCGGCCGCCCGCATCAGGACGGCAAACGCCGAGGCGTAGTACTCGCAGTAGCCCGCGCGCAGGTCAAACAGGAATTCGTCGGCCCCGTGGCGGCCCAGCGGCGCCGCGCTCAAGGTGTAGAAGAATTCCTCCTCACGGAACCAGCGCAGCACTGCCGCGATCAGCGCGCGGTCTTCGGGATGGCGCCGGCGCAGTTCCTCGGCCAGGGCCAGGGTTTGAGGGTTGCGCCCGTCCGGCAGGCGCAGGGCGACCGAGCGCGCGCCCTCCGCCAGGCGTGGCGCGTCGACGAAGTCGGGGTTGGAAACGAGCTCATAGCGGGTCAGGGCCGTGATCGGATGGCGCTTGAGCAGCTGGTGGTCGACGGTCACGGTCGCGTTGTCGGGTGCCGCGATCGGATAGTCCAGCGCAAACAGCCAGCGCTGTTCGTGCGGTTCGAGCTGAACGCTGTAGCGCCTGGTGCGCTCGCCTTCGGGCACGAACTGGCGCCGGGGCGTATCGCCGAAAAACGGCCTGGTCCAGGTGGTGCCGTCGAAATTCCACAGCACCGGACCGCGCCAGTAGCGCTCGTCGGCCGGCGGTGGCGGGCCGGCAAACTCGACCCGAAATGCCGGCGAGTCGTCCAGAAACAGATTGCTGATGCTGCCCGGCGACATGTCCTCCGACAGCCCGGTCCGGCCGTCCATGACTTGTTCGGGCAGGCCCCACAGCGGCTGGGCCAGGCGGGGAAAGAGCACAAACAGGGTCAAAGCCACCGGCAGGGCCATCAGCAACAGCGCCGCAGCATTGCGTATTGCCGAGACCTGGTCGCCAGAGGCTTCGCCGGCCGGTCGGCCGTGAAAGTCCTGGATGCGCACCAGGGCGACGGTCGCGGTCAGCGATCCGACCAGCAGGTAGCCCAGGTAAACCAGCCGTTCGCTGAACAGGAACTGGGTGGCGATCAGGAAAAAGCTCACCGAGGCGACCAGACGCAGGTCGCGCACGCTGAACATCTCCATCATCTTGGCCGCCAGCATCACGCACAGCAGCGCGGTGGCGGTGCGGCGTCCCCACAAACCGCCGAAAGCGACGACGATCAGCGCGACCGCGGCGCCGGTCAGCAGCAGCCGCAGCACGGCCGGGGGGCGGGAACCTTCGCTGCGCGCGATCGCCAGCCGCCACAGGCAGGCGCCGACGATGACCGCCGCCAGCCACGGCGGCATGGCGGCCAGGTGGGGCAGCGCCGCGATCAAAAAAGCCGCGATCGTCCAGGCCACCGCGTTGAAAGGCAGCGGGCCGGCCATCTAGAACTCGGCCAGCGCGCGCAGGCAGCGATGCAGATGGCGCTCGTCGCGCCCCGGTCCCAGGGTGTGCGGACCCAGCCGCAGGGTCCACTGCCGCTGCTGCTGATGCGCGGTCAGCACCCAGGCGGTGAGCACGCTGATGCGCTGTTCAAGGTCTGCGCCGGGCGCGGCGGCGAGGTCCAGGGTGAGCTGGGGCGAGCGCGGCTGGCGCAGTTCCCGGGCCAGGAGGGTGTCGTGGCGCTGGCTGGCTTTCCAGGCGACCCGGTGCAGCGGGTCGCCTTCGCGCCATTTGCGCAGGCTGAAAAACTCGTCACCGTCGGGCCGACGCTGGTCCATCAGGCCGCCGCGCTCGCCGTCGCCTTCGGGCAGCGGCGGCGGGCGTTGCGCGGGCCTTGGCCAGACCAGGACGGGCTGTTCCGGCCAGAACCAGGACCAGGCGCGGAACAGGCCGATGGGCTGACAGGTCTGGATCCGGCAGCGCCCCGGCGCCAGCCAGCCGCGCCGGCGGGTTGCCAGCGGCAGCCTGGCCTCGGCGAAGCCGTTGGCGGCGATCGACACGATCTGCTCGCCCTCGCCCGCAGCGATCTCCAGGCCCGGCCGCGCGCGGTCGACGTTGCCGGCCAGGCTGATCAGCAGTTGCGCGGTCTGGCCGGCGAACACCGGCGCGGCGCCGGTGCGGAACACGCGCAGGCGGTCTAGGTTGCGGTAGGCGATCAGCATGGAGTTCGAACCCAGCCCGGCGACGATAAACGTGGTCAGCAGGCCCAGGTTGTTGTTGAAGTTGAGACTACCCATCAGCATGGCGAACATCAGCGCGCCTAGCAGCCAGCCAAACCGGGTCGGCAGGATGAAGATCTGGCGATAGCGCAGGGTCAGCGGTGGACGGGTCGGGCCGCGACGGGCAATCCAGGCGTTGAACCAGCGTCCGGGCAGCGCGCGGATCCCCTCGGCGGGCGCTGTCCGGGCAGGGTTCATCAGGGCACGGCGGTGCTGGCGAGGATTTCTTTGACGATGCCCGGGCCGTCAAGGCCGGATTCGGGCAGCGCCTGCAGGCGGTGTCCGGCCAGGTAAGGGAAGATCTGCTTGACGTTTTCCGGCAGACAGAAATCCTGGCGCCGGACCAGGGCGTGGGCGCGCGCGGTGCGGATCAGCGCCAGGGCGGCGCGCGGCGACAGCCCGGCGCGCAGTCCGGCATGGGTGCGCGTTGCCTCGATCAGGGCCTGGATATAGTCCAGCACCGGCGCGGCAACGTGCAGGCCGGCGGCCCGGTCGATCAGGGCCAGCACGCGCTGCGCGTCGAGTTCGGGCTGCAGAGCGGCCAGCAGCTCGCGCCGGTCGGGTTCGATCAGCAGGCGGCGCTCTTCGGCACCCGAGGGGTAACCGATCGAGGTGCGCAGCAAAAAGCGGTCGAGCTGCGAGTCGGGCAGCGGATAGGTGCCGGCCAGGTCCAGCGGGTTCTGGGTGGCGATGACAAAAAATGGTCGGGGCAGGGCATGGGTCTGCCCGTCCACGGTGATCTGGCCTTCGGCCATGGCCTCGAGCAGGGCCGACTGGGTGCGCGGGGTGGCCCGATTGATCTCGTCGGCTAGCACCACGTTGGCAAAAATCGGCCCGGGCCGGAACTCGAACTGCTCTTGCTGGCGCCGGAAGACCGACACCCCCAGGATGTCGGCCGGCAGCATGTCGTTGGTGAACTGGACCCGCTGCCAGCTGCCGCCGAGCACCAGCGACAGCGCCTGGGCCAGCGTCGTCTTGCCGACCCCGGGCAGGTCTTCGATCAGCAGGTGGCCGCCGGCCAGCAGGGTCGAAAATGCCAGTTCGATGACCTCGGGCTTGTCGACGATCACGCCGTTGACGGCAGCGATTGCGCGCTCGAGATCGGCGCCCAGCGTCTCCGAGCCGACGCCGGCAGCGGGGTCGGGGCGGCTATTCATCCAGCAGCGCGTTGAGCTTGGCGGCGCAGATGAAGTCGTTCTCGCTCAAGCCGTCGATGGCGTGGGTGGAGAAGTGCACCAGGCAGAAGTTGTAGCCGCCTTCGAAGTCGGGATGATGGTTTTCCTGGTTGGCAACCCAGGCCATGGCGTTGATGAAGGCCATGGTCTTGTAAAACCCCTTGAACTCGAAGCGGCGAAAGATCTGCTTGTGGTGTTCGTCGACCTGCCAGCCGGGAATCTGCGGCAGCAGCTCCTCGATGCGGTCTTTTTCCAGTGGCTCGGTGCCGCCCTCGCAGGGCACGCATTTTTTTTCGGTCAGGCGTTCGTCGGTCATGGTTATGCGGCTTCCTTTGGTTTGGGTGGGAAGGTGGGAGTGAACTCGCCGAGCACCCGGGCCTGGCGAATAAGGTCGAGCAGGTCCGCGCGTGCGAGCTTGAACAGGTCGTCCATTCGGTCAAGCACGTAGTAGACCGGCTGGAAGATATCGATCCGGTACGGGGTGCGCAGCACGTCGATCGGCTCGAAGGGGCGGCGCAGCGGTTCCGGACTTTCCATCGCGTAAGCGGTCTCGCCGGGTGACGAGGCGATGCCGCCACCGCAGATGCGCACGCCCGCAGGCGTCTGCAGCAGCCCGAACTCCACGGTAAACCAGTACAGACGGGCGAGAAAAACGCGCTCCTCGCGGCTGGCGCGTACGCCGGCTTTGCCGTAAGCCTCGGTGAAATCGGCAAAGGCCTGATGGGTGAGCATGGTGGCGTGACCGAAGATTTCGTGGAAAATATCGGGCTCTTTGAGATAGTCCATGTCGCGGCGCGAACGAATGAACGACGCCGCCGGGAATTTCTTCTCCGAGAGCAGCCGGAAAAAGCGGTCGAAATTGATCAGCGCCGGCACCGGCGCGACTTCCCAGCCGGTCTTTTCCTTGAGCACCTTCGAGACCTCGACCGGCTGCGGAATCCGGTCCTGCGGCAGCTTCAGCGTATCCAGGCCATCGAGAAAAGGCTGACAAACCCGGTTTTCGATCACGCGCATTTGGCGCGCGTAGAGCTCGGCCCAGACCGAGTGCTCTTCGTCGCTGTAGGCGATGATGCCGTCCGCGTCCACCACCTTGGCCTGGTAGGCAGATGATTTGGCCATGGCCTTGCTCCGTGATGACAACCAGCCTGAATCTTATCATCGGCTTTGGCTGGCCTCGTGATATGGCAAATTTCCTACGACGTATATCAAATTTCCTACAAGATATGGCAAATTTCCTACAAATCATTAGGAAAAAGACTGATGACTTGGGCTAAGGCCATGGCGCATCATGAAGCCCAGATGTTGCTGGTAGGGACGCTCGCTCAGGCGAGGGGCAGCTGACTCCCCCTCCTCTATTTAACAGGGTTGCTGGTCCCTGTTGAGGGGGGGTTTCAAAGGCGGCGCACGCGTGGCGCCGCCTTTTTTTAATGTTAGTCTGGTGGCTGATGGAGCAAGCAGTTCGAGGCAGTCACTGATGAGCGCGATCCCATGAGCGCAATAAAGAATCTGGTGGTCTTTGGCGCAACCGGCACGCAGGGGCATCCCGTGGTCGATGCGGCGCTCAAGGCCGGGCTGACCGTGCGTGCGGTCAGCCGCGATGTCGTCAAGGCAAAAGAGTCTCTGTCCACGCGCGTCGAGTGTTGCCTGGCCGATCTGCTCGAGGCCGATTCGGTGGCCGCGGCGATGGCAGGCATGGACGCCGCGTTTTTCTACCTGCCGGTGCTGCCGCAGTCGGCCGAGGCCGACGCC
>JBMCIV010000026.1:0-9666 GCA_048616735.1 Wenzhouxiangella sp.
TGACGAATATGATTCGGCCGACCCTTACGATTTCACCAACACCGACAGCGTCAACGGCCGCGAGCCCGGCTTCTATGACGAGCTGGCTTCCGTGGTTCAGAACGTCTACGGGTTCGACCCCATAGCGCCGTCGCGTTCCGGCAGCATTCCGGAAACCTCCGAGCGCCTGCTGGCCAAGTTCGACTGGAACATCGACGACGCCCACCGTGCCTCGTTCACCTACCAGAGCACCGAAGAAACCGGCGCGAGCATCAGCAGTTCCAACTTCGAGTCGGCCTGGTACGACATCCCCGTCGACCTGACCGCCTACACCGCGCAGCTTTTCTCCGACTGGTCGCCGAACCTGTCGACAACCGTGCGCATGAACTACAAAGAATTCGAGCGCGGTCAGAACTGCCGCGCGGGCGGCGGCGGCCACTTCGAGTTCCGCTTGAGCCCGGACGACCTGGCAGGCAGCCCGCTGGAAGGTCTGCTGACCGGCCGCAGCAACACCATCGTTGCCGGCTGTGACCGTTTCCGTCACGCCAACGAGTACAGCGATGATCGTCTGCAGCTGTTCGCTTCGGCCGACTACGCGGTCGGCGACCACGTCATCACCTTCGGTGCCGACTACGAGCAGTTCAACCTGTTCAACCTGTTCGTGCAAAGCTCCAACGGCCGCTTTATCTTCAACGACGCTGATGAAATCATCAATCGCTCGCCCAGCAGCCTGTTCTACAACAATGCCACCACCAACAACGCGCGCGACGCCGCGGCCGAGTGGGGCTACGACAAGTGGGCCTTCTTCGTCGGCGACGAGTGGTCGGTCAGCCCGGATCTGCAGCTGAGCCTGGGCGTTCGCTACGAGCGCTTCAGCCAGAGCGACAAGCCGGTCTTCAGCCAGGAAATCTTCGATACCTACGGCGTTCGCACCGACAACAACCTGGACGGGCGTGACCTGTTCATGCCGCGTATCGGCTTCCTCTACACCGGTTTCGATCGCACCACCATCAGCGGCGGTTTCGGTCTGTTTGCCGGCGGCAGCCCGCAGGTCTGGCTGTCCAACGCCTTCCAGACCCCGACCAGCGACGTCACCCTGCGTGATCTGAGCAACGTCGACATCAACACCATTCCGCAGGAAGCGCTCGACGCGCTGGCCGCCAGCGGCGCCGGCATTCCGATCGACTACATTGCCGACAGCTTCCGCGTTCCCTCCGACTGGAAGGCCTCCCTGCGCTATGAGCGCGCCTTCGACCTGGGTGCCATGGGCGATAACTACCGCTTCACCGCCCAGTACCTGTATACCCGCACCAACAAGGCGTTCCTGTGGCGCAACCTGGCCCAGACCGATCTGCCGGCAGCGCTGCCCACCGGCGTGGCGCCGGACGGTCGTCCGATCTACGCTGACCTGCAGGACCTGGGTGAGCGCAACCTGACCGAACTGGGCAATGCCGGTTCCGGCAGCAGCCATGTCTTCACCCTGGCGTTGGGCAAGGTCTTCGACAACGGTTTCGACGCCAACGTCGCCTACGCCCACCAGAACGTCGATTTCGTCAGCGAAGGCGGCTCCTCGCGCGGCATTTCGAGCTGGCGCGGTGTTTTCGATGCCGACCGCAACAACCCGTCGCCGCGCACCTCGGTGTACCAGGTCGATCACTCCTTCCGTATCAGCTTGGGCTATGAGCGTCGCATCTTCGGTGACCTGCTCAGCCGGGTCGATGCCTTCGGCCAGATCACCAGCGGCGATGTCTGGAGCACCTCGTACAACGTCAGCAACAGCAATAGCCTGTTCGGCCGTGCCGGGCAGTTCGAGGGTCCGTTCGACAACAACCCGCTCTACATCCCCAACCCGACGGGTGATCCGCTGGTGGTCTACGGTTCTGGATTCGACCAGAGCGGCTTCTTCCAGTTTGTCGACGAAGAAGGCATCCCGACCGGTGGCATTCATGACCCCTACTCGGAGACGGCGGACAAGTGGAACAATATCTGGGACCTGCGTCTGCAGCAGGAACTCCCCGGTATCCCGGGTCTTGGACGCTGGGCTCAGGACAACCGCTTCAGCCTGATTCTCGACATCGAGAACTTCCTCAACCTGCTCGATTCGGACTGGGGCAAGTTCTACAACGGCCCGAGATTTGGCCAGGCCGCCATCATCGAGGCCGATCTGGTTTCGGCCGCCGATGTGGCTGAAAACGGGGTCGACGCTGCTACGGCGCTGACCGGTGATGCGCCGCGCACCACCTGCACCAGCGAAAGCGCCTGCCTGTATCGCTACAATACTTTCCGCGGTCAGGACACTGACTTTGTCAGCGGTCCCAACTCGGTCTATGAAATTCGTCTGACTTTGCGCTACGATTTCTGATCGATCCAGTCACTGTCGGGCCGATCCGGCCCGGCAGCCTGAACGCAGACGGCCAGCCTCGCGCTGGCCGTTTGCTTTTTGTTGAAGGACAGTTGAAGAATAACTGAAGGATAATCAGGCCATGCAGGACTACACCAATACCGGCAATCTGGAAAACGCCCCGCGGGTCTCGACCCAGGTCTACCCGTCGGGCAAGCTGACCATGCTCTCGCGCGAGGAGGTTGCGCGCCTGTCCGATGCCTCCCAGCAGGTCGGCGAGGTGCTGCGCCGCTGCGCCCTGGCCGTGCTCAATTCCGGCCAGCAGGGCGATGACGCCGAGTCCATGCTCGCCGCTTTCGAGGATTTCCGTATCGAGGTCCACCAGGTCAACCGCGGCATGCGCATCGACCTGCACAACGCGCCCGGCCACGCCTTTGTCGACGGCAAGATGATCCGCGGGATCCGCGAGCTGCTCTCGGCGGTGGTGCGCGACATCGTCTATTTCCACACCGAAATCGGCCCCAACCCGTATTTCGATCTCAACGAGCCTGAAGGCATCACCAACACCGTGTTCGAGATCCTGCGCAACGCCCAGCTGATGGACGCCCGGCGCGAGCCCAACCTGGTGGTGTGCTGGGGCGGGCATTCGATCAACCTCGAGGAATACGACTACACCAAGCGGGTCGGCTACCAGCTCGGCCTGCGCGGGCGCGACATCTGCACCGGCTGCGGGCCCGGGGCGATGAAGGGTCCGATGAAGGGCGCGACCATCGGCCACGCCAAGCAGCGCACCATCCCCGGCCACTACGTGGGCGTGACCGAGCCCGGTATCATCGCGGCCGAGTCCCCCAATCCCATCGTCAACGAGCTGGTGATCTTGCCGGATATCGAAAAACGCCTGGAGGCGTTCGTGCGCCTGGGTCATGGCATCGTGGTGTTCCCCGGCGGGGTGGGTACGGCTGAAGAAATCCTGCTCATCCTCGGGGTGCTGCTCAACCCGGCCAATCGCGAGGCGCCGTTTCCCCTGATTTTCACCGGGCCGGAATCAGCCCGGGCGTACTTCGACGGAATCGATCGCTTTATCGGGCTCACGCTGGGCGAGAGCGCCCAGTCGCAGTACCAGATCATCGTCAACGATCCGGCGGCCGTTGCGCGCGCGATGAGCGCCGGCATCGACCAGGTCCGCGACTGGCGGATAGAAGCCAACGATGCTTTCTATTTCAACTGGCTGCTGGAGATTCAGCCGGAGTTCCAGCAGCCCTTCGAAGCCACTCACGAGGCCATGGCCGCGCTGGAAATATCGCGCGACCTGCCGACCCATCACCTGGCCGCCAACCTGCGCCGGGTGTTTTCCGGCATCGTGGCCGGTAACGTCAAGCCCAACGGCGTACGTGCCATACGCGAACGCGGCCCGTTCGAGATCCGCGGTGAGTCCGACATCATGGAGGCCTTGGACCAGCTGTTGCGCCGCTTCGTCGCCCAGAATCGGATGAAGCTGCCCGGCGGAGCAAGCTACGAGCCCTGCTATCGGATCGTCAGTTAAGTGAACGAGTTCCGGTTTCGGGGTTCAGGGTTCAGGTTGGCACCAGCTTGATTTTCCTGAACCCCGAACCCTGAACCCCGAACCCCGTTTTTCTCTCCCTTCCTCCGACGACGGCGCGCCGCTCGCGTTCGCCCGGCCTCAACCTGTCTCGACCAGCTGTTCCCCTTGACACTCCGGCCCTTCGCGTCTATCGTGGCGCGTAGTGGTAATTTGTGGGAATTAGTGGTTTAAACGCCCAGGAGCTGCATCGCCGGTGTTTTTCGGAGAGACCGCCATCAATCTGGACGCAAAGGGTCGCATGGCGATACCCACCCGGTATCGCGACGACCTGGGGTCGGTCTGCGCCAATCGGCTGGTGTTGACCTATTCGGCGTTCGATGCCGGCTGCCTGTGGCTGTACCCCGAGCCGGAGTGGGAGCGGGTGCGCGAGCAGGTCATGGGCCTGTCGACCTTCAATCCCAGCCACCGCAGCCTGCAGCGCCGTCTGGTCGGTTCGGCCACGCAGACCGAGCCGGACGGCAACGGTCGCCTGCTGCTGCCGCAGACCCTGCGCCAGGTTGCCGGGCTGGAGAAGCGGGTGGTGATGATGGGTATGGGGCAGCGCTTCGAGGTCTGGAACGAAAACGTGCTCAATCAGCGCCGGATCGAGGAAGAGCGCGAAATGCAGGAGCAGGCATCGCCCGAAATGGCCCAGCTGGTTCTGTAGCCGGCATGGGTGAAGGGCAACAACATGTGCCGGTGCTGCTGCAGCCGGCGCTTGATGCGTTGCATCTCACGCCCGGCTCGACGGTGGTGGACGCAACGTATGGCCGCGGCGGGCACAGCGCCGGGATTCTCGCGCGGCTCGGGCCGACCGGCCGGCTGATCGTGATGGATCGGGACCCGGCCGCTGTCGAGCACGCCCGGCGTCGTTTTGACGGCGACGCCAGGGTTTCGGTCTGGCACGGCAGTTTTGCCGAGCTGGCCGACAGAGCCCGGCGCGAAGCGTTGACCGGACGGATTGACGGTTTGCTGGTCGATCTTGGCGTTTCGTCGCCCCAGCTTGATCAGCCCGAACGCGGTTTCAGCTTTCGCGAAGACGGCCCGCTGGACATGCGGATGGATCCTTCCAGCGGCGAGCCGGCTTCGGACTGGCTGGGTCGGGTCGACGAGAACGAACTGACGCGGGTGATCCGCGATTACGGCGAAGAGCGCCACGCGCGCAGGATTGCAAGGACCATCGTGAGGGAACGAGCGCAACAGGCGATTACCGGCACCGCCCGCCTGGCAGCGGTGGTGGCGTCGGCCGCCGGTCGTTCGGCCGACAAGGTGCATCCGGCCACGCGTACCTTCCAGGCCATCCGAATCCACATCAACGACGAGCTGGGAGCGCTTGAACGCCTGCTGGAGCAGGGCGTCGAGGTGCTGGCGCCGGGCGGTCGGTTCGTCGTCATCAGCTTCCATTCGCTCGAGGACCGGCGGGTCAAGCAGGCCTGGGCGCGCCTGGCGCGCCCGCCGGCGGCCTCGCGTCGCCATCCGGTGGCACCGTCTTTTCGTCCGCGCCTGCGCCTGGTTGGCAAGCTAGTGCGGCCGGATGAGCCCGAATGCGCGCGCAACCCCAGGGCGCGCAGCGCGCGCATGCGGGTAGCCGAGAAACTCGCCGAGGGGGCGGCATGATCCGCTGGCTGGCGTTTTTCCTGGTCCTCGGCCTGTTGCTGGCCTCGGCCATTGGCGTGATCGCCCTGCGCCACGAGTCGCGCCAGCTGTTTGCCGCGCTGCAGCAGGCCGGTGCCGAGCGCGACCAGGCGCGCGTGGAATGGAGCCGACTGCAGCTCGAACAGGCTTGGCTGGCCGAGGCCGGGCGCGTCGAGCGCGAAGCGCGCGATCAGCTGGGCATGCGATTGCCCGAGCGTCCCGGCATTCTGGTGGAAAAGCCATGAGCGATCCGCGGCCGCGCAGCGTGTCCACCTTCAGGGTCTGGCTGACCGCCGGGGTCATGCTGCTGGCCGCCGCGGTGCTGGTTGCGCGCGCGGTCAACCTGCAGGTCACGGATACCGAATTCCTGCAAAGCCAGGGCGAGGCGCGCTTTCTGCGCCAGGTCGAGATTCCGACCGTGCGCGGCAATATCCTCGACCGCCACGGCGAACCGCTGGCGGTGTCCACGCCGGTGGCCTCGGTCTGGGCCCATCCGGGCGAACTGCTGCAGGCCGCCGATCGGCTGCCGGAGCTCGCCCGGCTGCTCGAAACCCCGGCCGATGAGCTGGAGCGGCGCCTGACCCAGCGCGCGACCAGAGAGTTCGTGTGGCTGCGTCGGCGGGTCCACCCGGAACTGGCCGATCAGGTCACGGAACTGGCCATTCCGGGAGTCTTCCTGCAAAGCGAGTACCGGCGCTTCTATCCCACCGCCGAGGTCACCGCCCAGGTGCTGGGTTTTACCAATATTGACGATGCTGGCCAGGAAGGGCTGGAGCTGGCCTACAACTCCTGGCTGCAGGGCGAGCCCGGGGCCAAGCGCGTCATCCAGGACCGGCTCGGCCGGGTCGTCCAGGACGTGGAAATGATTCGCGACGCAAGCCCTGGTCGCGACCTGCAGCTGACCCTCGACCGGCGCCTGCAGTACCTGGCCTTCCGCGCCCTCAAGCAGGGCATTACCCAGGTCGGCGCGCGGTCGGGTTCGATCGTGATCATGGAAGTCACCAGCGGCGAAATTCTCGCCATGGTCAACTATCCCTCCTACAACCCCAACAACTCGATCCGCGCGGTTGGCGAGGGCATGCGCAACCGCGCCATGACCGATGTAATGGAGCCGGGCTCGGTGATCAAGCCCTTTGCCGTGGCCGCGGCAATGGAGGCGGGCCTGGCCTCGCCGGACATGCTGGTCGACACCTCGCCGGGCACCCTGCGCGTGTCGGGGCACACGATTCGCGATGTGCGGGACTTCGGCGAGACCACGGTCGAGGGCCTGCTGGTCAAGTCCTCCAACGTTGGCGTGGTCCAGCTGGTGCTGTCGATGGATGCACGCCACTTGTGGGGCCTGTATTCGCGACTGGGGTTCGGCACGGTGACGGGGACCGGTTTTCCCGGTGAGTCGGCCGGCGTACTGCGCGACTATGAGCGCTGGCGCAAGCTCGAACAGGCCACGCTGGCTTACGGCTACGGCTTGTCGGTGACGCCGCTGCAGCTGGTCCGGGCGATGGCGGCCATCGCCGACGGCGGACGTTTGCACCAGCCCAGCTTCATCGTCGGCGCCGACAACCCGGTGCAGGCGGTGATGGATCCGGCCCTGGCGCGCGAACTCGGGCAAATGCTCGAAGCGGCCACGGGGCCGGACGGCACCGGCGGTCCGGCCCGAGTGCCCGGCTACCGGGTCGCGGGCAAGACCGGAACGACCCGCATGGTCGGCACCGCCGGCTACGAGTCGCGCTATGTCGCAAGCTTTGCCGGTTTTGCGCCGGCGTCCCGGCCGCGCCTGGCCGCGGTGGTCGTGGTCAACGACCCGGCCGGCGATGAATACTACGGCGGCCAGGTGGCGGCCCCCATCTTTGGCCAGGTCATGGCGGCCGCGCTGCGCCTGTTCAGCGTGCCGCCGGACGATCTTTCCGGTCTGCTGGCCGCCGCCGGAGACGAGACATGAAGGGACTGGCCCGGCGCATGGGATGGCAGGAATTGCTCGACGGCCTGGTCCGGCCTGCCGAGCAACTCGAGGTCTGCGATCTGTGCCTGGATTCTCGGCACTGCGAACCCGGCAGCGTCTTTGTTGCCGTGGCCGGAGAACAGCGCCACGGTCTGGATTATCTGGGCCAGGCACTGGCCGCCGGCGCCGTTGGCGTGATTCACGACGGTCGCGCCAGCCTGCCGGCCTGCCCGGTACCGGCGGTGGAGATCCCCGACCTGGCCGCGCAGCTGCCGCTGCTGGCGCGGCGATTCTTCGGCTCGCCCGACGGCATGGATCTAGTCGCCGTGACCGGCACCAACGGCAAGACCTCGGTGGCCTGGCTGCTGGCCCAGGCCCTGGACGCAGCGATGCTTGGCACGCTTGGGGCCGGGCGGCCAGGGGCCGAACGTCCCGGTACGCACACGACGCCGGACCTGCTCAGTCTCTATCGCGCGCTCGCGGCGCTGCGGGCTGAAGGCAGCCGGCAAGTCGTGCTCGAAGCTTCCTCGCACGCGCTGGCCCAGGGTCGCCTGAGCGGCCTGGCCTTTTCCTGCGTGATCTTTACCGGCCTGGGCCATGATCACCTCGACTACCACGTCGATCGTCAAGCCTACTTCGAGGCCAAGGCGCGCCTGTTCACCGACTACCCCAGCCATCGCCAGATCATCAACTTAGACGACCCGCACGGTCGCGCGCTGATCGATCGCCTGGGCGCAGGCCCGAACCGGCTGGGGTATTCGCTGAAGGACCGAGCCTGCGCCGTCGCCCGCCTGCGCCCGCTAAGCCTGGATCTTTCGGGTATGGAAGCGCGCATCACCCTGGCGGATCTGGCGTTCGATCTGCACTGCCCGCTGATTGGGCGCATCAACCTGCACAATGTCGCGATCGTGGCCCTGGAGCTCTACGCCCGCGGTTTTGGGCAGGCCGACATTCGTCGCCACATCGGCGCGCTGGCGCCGGTTCCGGGGCGGATGCAGGTCGTCGCCGACGATGAAGGCCCGCGCGCCGTGATCGATTACGCCCATACGCCCGACGCGCTGGAGCAGGCCCTGGCCAGCCTGCGCGAGCTCGGCGCCGATCAGATCTGGTGCGTGTTCGGCTGCGGCGGCGAGCGCGACCGGGCCAAGCGGCCGATGATGGGCCGCGTGGCCGAATCCCTGGCTGACCGGGTCATCCTCACCGACGACAATCCGCGCAGCGAAAACGGCACGGCCATCATTCGCGACATCCAGGCCGGCATGCGCCATCCCGAGCGCAGCCGCGTGATCCGCAACCGGGCCGATGCCATCCGCACCGCGCTGGCCGAATGTCGCTCGGGCGATCTGGTGCTGGTTGCCGGCAAGGGCCACGAAACCCTGCAGTGGACCGGGGCGCATGCGCAGGCCCACTCGGACGTAGCGGTGGTGCGCGAGGCGCTGGAGCAGGTGGCCTGATGCAGATGCGACTGCGCGAAATCGCCGCGTGCACCGGGGGTCGCATGGCCGGCCCGGACGTCGAGGTGCGCGGCATGACCCATGACAGCCGCCGCGTTCGATCCGGCGATCTGTTCGTGGCCCTGCCCGGCGCGCGCTGCGACGGCCACGAGTTTGCGGTCGGGGCGATCGAGGCGGGCGCGGTGGCCGTGTTGGGCAGGCGCGAACTCAACGCCGATTTTCCCCAGGTCACGGTGGCGGACCCGCTTCGGGCCATGGGCCAGGTTGCCGCCGCCTGGCGCGCCCGCCTGCCGGTTCAGGTGGTCGGCATTACCGGCAGTAACGGCAAGACCACGGTCAAGGAAATGACCGCCGCGGTGCTGTCGGCGGCCGGCGCCACGGCGGCGACGCGGGGCAACTACAACAACGAAATCGGCGTGCCGCTGACGCTGGCTGCGCTGGCCGAAGACCATCGCTACGCGGCCATCGAGATGGGCGAGGCCCGGCCCGGAGATATTCGCTACCTGGCCGAGCTGGCGCAGCCGACCGTCGGCGTGATCACCAACGCCGGCCCGGCGCATCTGGAGACCATGGGCAGCCTGGAAGGCGTGGCCAGGACCACCGGCGAGCTGTTCACCGAACTGCCGGCCGACGGCACGGCGGTGATCAACGCCGACGATCGCTTCGCCGACTTCTGGCGCGAGCTGGCCGCGCCGCGATCGGTGATCACCTTCGGCATGGACGCCGCGGCGGACGT
>JBMCIV010000027.1:0-9665 GCA_048616735.1 Wenzhouxiangella sp.
AAGGCCAGGATCACGAAGCCGATGGCGGCCGACATGGTGCCCAGGCGCAGGGCCACTTCCGGGCTCTTGCTCGACGAGGAGCGCACCACCAGGATGGCCAGGATCGAGCAGACCAGGCCCAGGGAAGACAGCAGCAGGGGCAGGCTCATCAGCGCCGAGCCTTGGCCCAGGCCTTCGACGAACCCGGTGGCCGACTGCTGGACCATGACGGTGGCCAGCGCCACCGTGGCGATCATCGCGCCGCAGTAGGACTCGAAAATGTCCGAGCCCATGCCGGCGACGTCGCCGACGTTGTCACCGACGTTGTCGGCGATCACGCCGGGGTTGCGCGGGTCGTCTTCGGGGATGCCGGCCTCGACCTTGCCGACCAGGTCGGCGCCGACGTCGGCAGCCTTGGTGAAGATGCCGCCGCCGACGCGATAGAACAGCGCGACCACGCCGGCGCCCATGCCGAAGCCGTGGATGTTGTGCGCGGTTTCCGGATCGGTGCCGAAGATCAGATAGAGCGAGCCCAGTCCGACCAGCCCCAGCGAGGCCAGCACCATGCCCATGACCGAGCCGCCGTAGAAGGCGACGGTGAGCGCCTTGGCCTGGCCGAATTCATGCGCCGCCGAGGTGGTGCGCACGTTGGCGCGGGTGGCGGCGATCATCCCCAGGAAACCGGCCAGGGCGGAGCAGATCGCGCCGACCAGGAAGGAGACCCCCGTCTGGATGCCCAGCCCGGAAACGGACAGGGCAACGAAGATCACGGCCACGGAAAGACCGATCAGAATCAATTCACGCCGCATGAAGGCCAGCGCACCCTGCTGGATCAGCTTGGCGATCTTGGCCGGCTTGCCCTCCATGACCGGGTAGCTCATGACGATGCGATAGAGGATGAAGGCGACGATCAGGCCGACAACCCCGAGAACGGGGGGGATCATTAACTGATTCATTTTTTCTCCCAGAAATCAGGCAGGTAGTTGGATTGTGTGGTGGAACCCCGAGCGGCTGGCTTGGTTTGAGTGCCGCATAACCGCCCAATTGTAGAAACATTGTGAGCCGAGGGCAAATCCGCTGTCTTGGCGATGAGCGCGCAGCGGCTTCAGTTCGTCTCCCGGGTGGCGTCACCGGGCCGTCGGCAGACCAGGCGAACCCAGCCATCGCGCACGGTGACCGCCGGCTGTGAATCCAGTGCGCGGTAGGCCTCGGCCACCGCCTCGGCCTGTTCGGGGAGGATGCCCGACAGGACCAGCGCAGCGCCCGGGGCGAGCCTTTCGCTCAGCGTGGCAGCCAGCTCGATCAGCGGCCCGGCGAGAATGTTGGCCACGATCAGCTGCGCGGTCTCGCCGCCAGGCATGACATCGTTCAGAGATTCTGGAGCGATCGCCGTGATGCGGTCTGCCACACCGTTGCGGCGGGCGTTATCCAGGGTGGCGCTCAGCGCCTGCGGGTCGTGGTCGATCGCGATCACCTCGCGCGCGCCCTTGAGCGCGGCGGCGATGGCCAGGACGCCGGAGCCGCAGCCGAAGTCGATGACCCGCTCGGGGCGGTGCTCGAGCGCAGCGATCCACTCCAGGCACAGCGCCGTGGTCGGATGGGTGCCGCTACCGAAGGCCAGGCCGGGGTCGAGCTTGAGCACCAGCGGCCAGGCGGGGTCCGGATCGACGTGGCTGGGACAGATCCACAGGCCGTGACCGAACGGCATCGGGCGATAGCGGTCCATCCAGGCGCGCGTCCAGTCGCGCTCGGCCAGGTCCGACCACGCCACCGCCGTGGCTGCCTCGATCAGGCCGGCGCTCTGCAGCGCGTCGGTGACGGTGGCGGGCGATGTCTTGCGGTCGAACAGCGCCTCGATCACGACCCGGGGCCAGATCGGCAGCTCGCCGGGGCCGGGCTCGTGCAGCGGGTGGTCGGCGGCATCGAGCAGGCTGATCGACACCGCCCCCAGCGCGAACAGCGTTTGTTCGGCCGCGTCGACGTCTTTGGCATCGACCGTCACCTGCACGGTAATCCAGCGCGCCGTCATCGTGACCAGTCGCCGAAGCGCGTCTGCAGCAAAGCGAGGACGGCCGGGCCTGCGGTCTCGGTGCGCAGGATGCGCGCGCCCAGACCAAGCCCCTGGTAGCCGCGCCGTTCCAGGCGGTCGATCTCGCCGTCGCTCAAGCCGCCCTCCGGACCGATGACGATGCTGGCCGCGCTTTGTGCCGGGGCAGCCAGATCGGCCGGGTGGTGCGATCCGGCCGGATGCAGCACCAGGTTCAGGCCCGGTCCGGCTTGAAGGTCTTGCACCGGGATCGGCGGGTCGACGACCGGTACACGCACTCTCCGGCTCTGCTCGGCGGCCGCGACCGCGACCTGCTGCCAGTGCGCCTGGCGGCGGGCGGCCCGCCGCGCGTCCAGGCGCACTTCGGTGCGCTCGGTCAGCAGCGGCTGAATGCGGGCAACCCCGAGTTCGGTGCATTTCTGGATGCACCAGTCCATGCGTTCACCGCGGCCGACGGCTTGCGCCAGGGTGACCGCGAGCGACGATTCGACCTCGGGCCGCTGCGCCTGGCCGAGCCGAATCCGGCAGTCCTGGCGCGGTCCGGCTTCGATGATCTCGGCCGGGTATTGGCAGCCGTCGCCGTTGAAGACCTCGATGCCGGCGCCGGCGCGCAGCCGCAGCACGCGCACCAGGTGGCGTGCGGCCGCGGCCGGCAGCACCATTTCCATGCCCGCGGCAAGCGGCAGATCCAAGTGGATGCGGGTAGTTCGCATCAGGCCTGCCGGGTCTTTTGGAGATTGCCCGCATTGTTCATGCGCGTATGATGTAGAGCCTGTCTGAATGAACGCGTTCGAGCCCGGAGTGTACGTCAATGCAGCCTGAGTCCGCAGTCCGCCGTCCCTATCCGGTGCGGGGCTTTTCTCTGATCGAAATTCTCGTGGTCGTGGTCATCATCGGCATTCTTGCCGCGGTGGTGGTGCCGCGCGTGATGGACGAGCCGGACCGGGCCCGGGTGACCAAGGCCAAGCAGGATATCCAGGCGCTGGTGACCGCGCTGAACATGTACCGCCTCGATAACTTCGTCTATCCGTCGACCGAGCAGGGCCTGGAGGCGCTGGTCCGTCAGCCCTCCGGCCAGCCCGAAGCGCCCAACTGGCGTCCCGGTGGCTACCTGGACCGGGTTCCGCGCGATCCCTGGGGGCGCGAGTATCAGTACCTGTATCCGGGCGTTCGCGGCGAGTTCGACGTCTGGACGTTTGGCGCCAACGGGATGTCGGGCGGCGACGGTATCAACGCGGAGATCGGTAACTGGGGCGATGAATGAGGGCCGCGGTCTCCGGCTTCACCCTGATCGAGCTGCTGGTTGTGGTCGCCATAGGCGCCGTTCTGGCCAGCCTGGTGGTGCTGGGGATGGGGCGCTGGACTTCGCCGGATGATCCCGAGCGGCAGCTGGCGCGCATGGCGGCGCTGCTGGAGCTGCAGTGCGAGCAGGCCCTGTTTCAGTCGCGCCCGCGCGGGCTGCGGGTGACGGCGGCCGGCTTCGATTTCTGGCAGGCGAGCGCGAGCGGCTGGATCGAGCTGCCTGCCGCGGGGATCAATCGGCCGCGCGCCTGGAGCGACGCGGCCGAGCCGGAGCTGTTCCTCGAGGGGCGGCGGCAGGCGCTGGACGAGGACATCGATCGGCCGCAGATCCAGTGCCAGCCGCTGGGGGAGGTCACGGCCTTTGAGCTTGAGCTGGATACGGGCGAGCAACGCGTGCGGCTGACCGTCAGCGGCGGTGGGCGCACGCAGCTTGGGACCGGCTGAGCCGGGCGGTGGCTGGCTGTTCGGCGAAGCCTGGCCGCGACCCCGCCCGGTGCGACGGTTTCACCCTGCTCGAAGTGCTGGTGGCGCTGGTCATCGTGGCCGTGGCGCTGGCCGCCCTGGCCCGGGCCGGATCGCAGGCGCTTGATGCCCAGGCCGCGATGGAAGAGCGCACGCTGGCGCTGTGGGTGGCCGACAACGTTCTGGCCGAGATTCGCCTGGAGGGCGTCAGCGCGCCCGGCCGGCGTCAGGGCCAGCGCCGCATGGGTGAACGTGACTGGGCCTGGCAGGCTTTGATCCAGGCGGCCCCCGGCGATGAGCTGATGCGGGTGGACGTGGCGGTCTACCGTGACGCGATGCGGGCGCGCCCGATCCTGACCCACACCGGTTTCGTGGCGCGATGAGCCCGGCGCGCGGCACCCGTGGCTACACCCTCATCGAGGTGCTGATCGCGGTCAGCGTGTTCGCCATCCTGGCCGGCAGCGTTTATCTGGCCCTGTCGACGCTGTCCGAAGCGGCCTTCGTCCAGCGCGAACGCAGCGCCGAGCTGGCCGAGCTGCAGCTGTCGGTTGCCCGCCTGGAAGCCGATCTGCGCCAGCTGGTGAGTCGGCCGGTCAGGCGCAGCGACGACGCTCTGGCCGCCGCCCTGGAGGGCTCGCCCGACCGCTTCGAGGCCACGCGCGCCGGCTGGGCCAACCTCGCCGACCAGCGCCGCAGCCAGCTGCAGCGATTTGCCTGGCAGCGCCGCGGCGAGGCGCTGGAACGCGAATTCCAGCCGGTCACCGATGCGGCCGGCGGCGGCTTCGAGGCGGCCGAGACCGTGCTCGAGGCGGTCACCGGCTTCGAGCTGGAATACCGCAGCGCCGACGGCCGCTGGCTGGACCGGTGGCCGCCGGAGGCGGCGGCCGAGGCGCTGCCTTCGGCGGTGCGCTATCGCCTGCGTAGCGCGCGCTTCGGGACCATCGAACGGATTGTGGTGCTGTGAAAACGCATCGGCAGCGCGGCAGCGCCTTGCTGATCGCTTTGGTGGCGGTGGCTCTGGCCACCGTGCTGGCGGTGGGCTTGCTCGAGCGCGCCCAGCGCGCCATGGCCAGGACCGAGGCGGTGATCGCCGGCGAGCGCGCGTACCAGTACGCGCTGGCGATGGAAGCGCTGGTGAAAAGAACCATGGAGCGTGCGCGCGCTGAAGGGCTGGACGCCGCGCTGGCCGATGGCGCCTGGACGGCCCCGTTCGACGTGCCGGGAGGCCAGGTGCAGGGCCGCCTGCTCGATCAGCAGGGGCGCTTCAATCTCAACGCCCTGGCCAGCCCGGAGCAGGCCCTGGCCCGGCGCGCCGAAAGCCGACTGGAGCGCCTTTTGGACGCCCTCGGCCAGCCGCGCGCCGTGGCCGCCGAGCTGGCCGACTGGATCGAGGGCGATGCCGCGATCCGCTCCGGCAGCGTCGGCAATTTCTGGTACGCCGCGCAGCAGCCGCCCTACCGCATGGCGGGTCTGCCGCTGGCCCACGTCAGCGAACTGCGCTGGTTGCGCAGCGTCGATGCTGCGGTCTATGACGCCCTGCTGCCGCACGTGACCGCGTTGCCGGATCGGCGGCTGCGGGTCAACGTCAACACGACCACGCCCGAAATACTTGCCAGCCTGGTCGAGGGGCTGGACGTGGAGTCCGCGCGGCGCGTTCTCGCCGACGGGCCGTTCAGCGATGCCGGGCAGCTGGGTTCGCATCCCCTGCTGGCCGGGCAGCTGAGCCCTGATGTCGAGCGCGAGCTGGTCGTGACCAGCCGCTGGTACCTGGCCCAGGCGCGGGTGGTGCTGGAGGGAACCGAGCGCGATTTCTTCCGCCTGATGGCGCTGGACGGGCCGGGTTATGATTTCCGCTACGTCAGCCAGGGATTGCCCTGAGCGACGCATTGTTCGATCTTCAACGTGTTCGATCTTCAAACGGGGTTTGGTGCATGGCCCGCAGCGGTCCATCCAGGTTGATTGTTCATGCCGCCGGCCAGCGCTGGCGCTGGGCGGTGGCCGATGCATCGGGGCAGCTGGCATCCAGCGGTGCCTGCGATCCCGACCAGCCGGACTGGCCGCCGGGTCTGGCCGTGCACGTGCTTTGCGATGCCGGCCGCTGCACGCCGCTCAGCCTGGATCTGCCCGAGCTGTCGGCGAGTCGGCTGCAGCAGGCGCTGCGCTGGGCGGCCGAAGAGCACCTGGCCGGATCGGCCGAAGAAGAGCACGTGGTGGCGGGTGGACGCGATGACCAGGGCCGGCTGCGCTGCGTGGTGATCGCGCATGCCGACATGGAAGCCCTCATGCAGCCGCTGGCCGGCGAGGCCGTTGAGCAGGTCTGCCCGGACGCACTGTGCCTGCCGTGGTCGCCCGGGCAGGTCAGCCTGGCCGGGCAGGACGAGCAGCTGCTGGCGCGCTGGGGCGAATGGGCGTTCGGCCGCCTGGACGCGGGCCTGGCGGTGGATCTGATTGAGCCGGCCGCGGGGTCGGAGGCTGAATGGCGCTGGTACGGCGGGCCCGTGCCGAGTGCCCTGGCCGATCGCGTGACGGTGGAGTCCGAGGCGTCATCGATGTCGGTTCTGGCCCGGGAGCTGGCGTCAGCGCCGGTCAATCTGCTGACCGGGCCGTGGACGCCGAGCTCGACCCGAACCGCGGGCCGTCACTGGCGCTCCGCCGCCGCTCTGGCCGGCGCGGTCGTGGTCCTGGCCATGGCGGCGCTGGCGCTGGAGAACCGGGCGCTGGAAGCGCGCAGCGTCGAGCTGCACGAAACCATCGAGGAGCGCTTTGGCGAGGCTTTTCCGGGCGTGCGCCCGGCCGGTCGCTATCGCGAGCTGGCCGAGCGCGAACTGGCCCGGCTGCGCTTTGGCCAGTCGGCTGGCCTGCTCGAGCTGATGTACCGCGTCAGCCCGGTGCTGGCGGGTCAGTCGGGGATTTCGCTGCGCGGGCTGAGCTACCGCGATGACCGCCTCGAGCTCGATATCGGCGCGCCGGACGTGGCTGCGCTGGACGAGCTGGAGCAGCGCCTGCGGGCGCTTGCGCTGAGCGCCAGCCTGCAGTCGGCGAGCCTGGCTGACGACGGCGCGCGCGGCCGCATCCGCATCGAAGGGGCGGCCCCATGAACGACTTGTGGGCTCGCCTCAACGCCCGTCAGCGCACGCTGCTTGCGCTCGCCGTGCTGACGCTGGTTGGCGCGGGGCTGTTCGTCGGCGTGTGGGAGCCGCTGGCAGAAGCGCGCGAACAGCGACGCGAGCGCGTAGCCGCGCAGCAGGCCTTGCTGAGCTGGCTGGAGGCGGTGGCGCCCAGGGCCGCCGAACTGCGCCGCCAGGCCGACCGCAACCGTGCCGAAGCGCCGCGTTCGCTGCTCGGCCTGGCCGATGAGACCGCGCGCGCGGCGGGCCTGGCCGGCGCCCTGTCAAGAATCGAACCGGCCGGCGAAGACCGGGTCCGGCTGTGGCTGGACGGGGCGGAGTTTCTCGCCACCATGCAGTGGCTGGAGCAGCTGGCCTCCCGTTATCCGGTCGCGGTTGGACAACTGGACCTGGAGCGCGCCGACGGCGCCGGGCAAGTCAACGTCAGAGTCACCCTGGTCGCCGATGGCTAAACGGGCCTGGCTGCTGCTGCCGGCCGTTGTGGTCCTTGTTGTGGCGACCCTGCCGGCGGCCCTGGTGGCGCCGCGTCTGGGGCTGCCGAACGGTGTGACGCAGATTCGCGGTACGGTCTGGTCGGGCAGCGCCGAGTGGCGCCAGGCCGGCTGGCAGCCGCTGGCGCTGAGCTGGCGCTGGCGCGGCGGCCGCGACTGGCACTGGCAGGCCAGCGGCGGGCAGACGGCGCTGGCCGGGCGCTGGCGGGTCGGCCCAAAACCCGTTCTACCGCAGGTCAGCGGACGCCTCGAGCTGGAGCGGCTGGACCTGGTGCACTGGCTGGGAGTCGCCCGCCCGGTCGGCTCGCTGCAGCTGGACCTTGCCGACGTGGTTTTTGCCCCCGGGGCGGCGCCGCGGGCCCACGGCAGCGCGCGCTGGCGCCAGGCTGGACTGGCGGGCGCGATCCAGGAATCGCTGGGAGAGATCGAGATCGACATCGAGCAGGCCGCGGACGGGCTTAAGCTGCGGGTTCGCTCGCTGCACCCGGCCGCGGTTCAGGTTCGCGGCGCCGTCGCGCTGACGGGTGCTCGATACGAGGCTGATCTGTGGCTGCGAGCAGCCAGCGGGCGGCCCCGTCTGATCGCTGCCCTGGCCGAAGTCGGCGAACTGCAGCCCGACGGGCAGGTGCGGCTGCGGGTCAGCGGCCGGACTGGCCTGTAGCTGCTCGTTCACCGCCGCCCCACGCTTTGAGCCCGCCCGGACGAGACCATCCGTTACACTTGAAGCGATGACGGACAAGCCCTTCGAACTGGTAGACCTGGAGCGGGCCCTGGCGGTCGCGCGGCAAGCCGCGGCGGCCGCCGACGGCATCGCGATGGGCCATTTTCGAACCGCCAACCTGGCCGTGGAGCGCAAGTCCGACGCCAGCCCGGTGACGGTTGCCGATCGCCAATGCGAGGCCGCCATCCGCCAAATCCTGCAGCAGGCTTTTCCCGACCATGCCGTGTTTGGCGAGGAGTACGGGCGCGACGGCGAGGGCCGCTTGCTGTGGCTGATCGACCCCATAGACGGCACGCGCAGCTTTATTCGCGGGCTGCCGTTCTGGTCGGTGCAGATTGCCCTCATGGTCGACGGCGAGCTGGTGCTGGGGGTCTCCTCGGCGCCGGCATTCGGCGAGACCGCCTGGGCGGTCGTCGGCGGCGAGGCCTTGGTCGATGACCGGCTTGCTCGGGTCCGCCCGGTCGAGCGCATCGAGGACGCCGACGTGTCGTTCGGCAATCTTCGCAGCCTGGCCGGCGGCGACGGCTGGGCCGGCGCCGGTCAGATCGTCGCGCGGGCGGCCCGCTGTCGCGGCTACGGCGACTTCTATTCCTACCATCGGCTGGCTGACGGCGGTCAGGACGCGGTCATCGAAAGCGACGTCAATATCCTCGACATCGCCGCGCTGACCGTGATCTGTCGCCAGGCCGGCGCCGTGGTCACGGACCTGCGCGGCCAAGCGATTGGTCTGGAGACGACCTCCATCCTGGCCGCCGCTCCGAAGCTGCATGGTCAGCTGCTACCCTTGTTCCATGACGCTTGAATCCGACCGACCCCTGCCGGTCATTCATGCTCGGCGCGAACGGCGACCGGCCAACCTGTTCACGGTCGAGCAGCTGGATCTGGAGTTTTCCAACGGCGAGCGCCGGACCTATGAGCGGCTGATCAGTCGCGGACTTGGTGGGGTGATCATTGTTGCCATGCCCGATGCGGAGCATGTGCTGCTGATCCGCGAATATGCCTGCGGCTTCCATCGCTATGAGCTGTGCCTGCCCAAGGGGCGACTGGAGCCGGGAGAGGACGCGCTCGCGGGCGCCAATCGGGAGCTGCAGGAAGAGTGCGGTTTCGGCGCGCGCGAGCTGACCAGCCTAGGGGCCTTGACCATGGCGCCAGGCTACATGACCCACGCCACCCAGGTTGTCCTGGCGCGCGACCTCTACCCGTCGCGGCTGCCCGGCGACGAACCCGAGCAGCTGGAGGTGCTGACCTGGTCAATGGATGATCTCGTCAGCCTGGTTCAGCGCGAGGACTGCAGCGAGGGGCGCAGCATCGCCGCGCTGTACATGGCCCGCGACCTGATCGCGCGCGGCCAGGTCTGAACTAGCGATTCGGCAACGAAAGACCGCGGCTATTCGCTGCGCGCGCTTTGCGGCCAATGTCCTACCGGCCGGGCCTCGACCCGGCACGCCATTCGATTGCCGGGTCGATAAATCAAGCGGTGATCTAGAACGGCTTGACCACCACCAGGATCACGACCAGAACCAGAAACAGCGCCG
>JBMCIV010000028.1:0-9603 GCA_048616735.1 Wenzhouxiangella sp.
CATCGCTCGCGCCGCCGGCCTGGATCGGCTGGCCGTGGGCCGCGGGCCGGGCGGGTTTACCAGTCTGCGCATCGGGCTGGGGGTGGCCCAGGGCATCGCCCTGGCGCATGATTTGCCGGTCGCCCCGATTTCCAGCCTGGCCGCCCTGGCCCACGCGGCCGCGAAGGCGCCCGAGCCGGGCCGGGTCCTGGCCCTGATCGATGCGCGCATGGGCGAGGTCTTTGCCGGCTGGTTTGAATGCGGCGAGGGCACTTTCAAAGCGCTTGCGCCCGAGGCGGTGCTGGCAACCGGCGAGCTTGGCGTGCCCGGCCCCGGGCCGTGGCGGGTGGTCGGATCCGGGCTGGCTGCTCATCACCGGCTGATCCGCAGCCGACTCGGGGATGAGGGCATGACCTGGCAGCCGGACGCCTGGCCGCTGGCCGAATCGCTGCTGGCCCTGGCCGATCAGGTCGAGCCGGTCCCGGCCTGGCGGGTTGAGCCGAAATACGTCCGCGACCGGGTTACCCAGGCTTGAGGCGATCAAGCAGCGCCTGGTCCGAGCCGGCACCGGCATCGTCAAGCCACGCCTTGACGATCTGGCGGCAGTCGGCGGCCGAAGCTTCGAGCAGGCTTTTCTTGATGCCGGGCAGCGCGGCCGGCGGCATGCTCAGCCGATTCAGGCCCAGCCCGAGCAGCAGGCGGGCGGTGCGCTCGTCGCCGGCCAGTTCGCCGCACACCGTGACCGGGCAGCCGTGCCGGGCGCCGGCCTGCTCGATGCGCTGCAAAAGAAACAGAACGGCCGGGTGGGTCGGATCGTACAGGTAGTTGACCAGTTCATCGGAGCGGTCGATGGCGAGCACGTACTGGATCAGGTCGTTGGTGCCGATGGATAGAAAATCCAGCTCGCCGGCCAGCTGGTCGACGTTGATGGCCGCGGCCGGGGTTTCGATCATGCCGCCTATGGGCAGCGCCGGATCGATCGCCACGCCCTCGGCGCGCAGTTCGTCGCGGCAGCTTTGGATGATGCTGCGCGCCTGGCGGACCTCGTCGCTTCCGGTCAGCATCGGCAACAGGATCTCGACCGGGCCGTGGACCGAGGCGCGCAGAATGGCGCGAATCTGCTGCACAAACAGCTCGCGCAGCGACAGCGACAGGCGCAGACCGCGCAGGCCCAGGGCTGGGTTGGGCCCCTTGGTAAAGCCCAGCATGGCCGGCAGCTTGTCGCCACCGGCGTCGAGCGTGCGGATGCTGATCGGCCGGCCCTGCATGGTCTCGACAGCGGCGCGGTAGGCGCGGTACTGGGTGTCTTCGTCGGGCAGCGCGTCGTCCAGATACAGATACTCGGTGCGCATCAGGCCGACGGCCGCGACGCCGACCTCGCGACAGCGCTCGAAGTCGGGCAGCAGGTCGGCGTTGCCGAGCAGGGTGAAAGCCTGCCCGTCGCGGGTCACCGATCGCCGGCCCAGGTAGCGGCGCAATTCGATGCGCCGGCGCTGGCTGGCCTCGCGTTTTTCGCGGTAGTGCGCCAACAGGCTTTCATCGGCGCCGGCCAGGACGGCGCCGTAGTGACCATCCAGGATCACCGCCTCGCCTTCGTCGAGCAGGTCGAGGGCGTGGTGGACGCCGACCAGCATCGGGATCTCCAGGCTGCGCGCGAGGATGGCGGCGTGCGACCACGGACCGCCGTGCTCGGTCACCAGCCCGGCGACCTTGCGCTGGGCCAGCACGGTCAGTTCCGCCGGCCCCAGTTCGGTGGCCACCACGATGGTGGCTTCCAGCCTATGGGGAATCTGGGCGCTGACGAACAAGGCCGGCTGCTCGGCGAGTTCGCGCCGGACCAGGCCCACGGCCTGCTCGAGATCCTCGCGCCGCAGCGCCAGGTAATCGTCGCCCATGCGCCGGAAATCGGCCTGGAGCTGGTCGGCCTGCTGGACCAGGGCCCACTCGGCGTTGATCCGCTCGCTGCGCACGCGCTCGGCCGTACCCTCGATCAGGATCGGGTCGCGCAGGATCAGCCGATGGGCTTCGAGCAGGTCGCGCGCGGTTTCGGTGATCTCCTCGCTCATGCGCGCCAGCAGGTCGGCGAGAAACCTCTCGCCGCGCCCGAAGGCCTTGTGCAGGCGCTCCAGTTCGGCGCCGACGGCGTCGTCGTCGAGGTGGTATTCGGGGATCGACAGCTCGCCGGGCGTGAGCCGGTGGACCTGCCCGATGGCGATGCCGCTGGTCACGCCCAGCCCGGTCAGGGCCAGGCTCACTGCGCTTCTCCGAAGCGGTTGTTGACCAGGGCCTCCAGCGCGTCCAGGGCTTCGGCCTCATCCGGGCCGTTGAATTCGGCGATCAGCTCCGAGCCGCAGGGCGCGCCCAGCAGGAGCACGCCCATGATGGACTTGGCGTTGACCCGCTTGTCGCCGTGGCGCAGCCAGGCCTCGCTGTCGAAGCGGGCGGTGGTCTGGACCAGCTTGCTGGCTGCGCGCGCGTGCAGGCCCAGGCGATTGCTCAGCTTCAGCGGTCGGCTGATCACTGCTGGATGATGCCCTGATGCCCGCCCAGGTCGGCCAGGCGAGCCAGCTCTGCGGCCGGCTTGTCGGCGTGGCTGACGGTCTTGAGCAGCATCGACAGGTTCAGGCCCGAAACCACCGGCAGATCGTGGCCGGCGGCCGCCTTTAGCGCCAGATTATGCGGCGTGGCCCCGGGCAGATCGGTCAGAATCAGCACCCCGTCGGCATCGCTGCTGTGGGCGATTGCGGCAGCCAGTTCGGCCAGCGAGCGCTCCGGATCGGCTTGATCGGCCACCGAGACCAGGGTCATGGGCAGGCTGCGGCCGAGGATCATTTCGGCCTGGTGGCGCAGCGACTCGCCGAGCCCGTTGTGGGTCACCAGTACGATGCCGGTCATCGTTCCAGCTCGCGGTGGCTGACAATGACCCGTCCGGCGCTGGCGGCCAGCGCCCCAACCATGCGGTCGACCAGGTAGACCGAGCGATGCCGGCCGCCGGTGCAGCCGATGGCGATGGTCAGCAGGCTGCGCTGGTCCTCGGCCAGCGCCGGCAGCCAGCGCTGGATGAAATCCAGAACGTCGGCATGGAAGGCCTTGACGCGCTCGTGGCTTTCCAGCCAGCTGCGCACTTCGGCGTCGAGCCCGGTTCGGGGGCGCAGTTCGGCGATCCAGTGCGGGTTGGGCAGGCAGCGCGCGTCGAAGACGAAATCCACATCCGGCGGTACCCCGTTTTTGAAGCCGAAGGATTCAAGCACCAGGGTCTGGATGCCGCCGCCGGCGCCTTGGCCGACCCGGCGCAGGACCTGGCGGCGCAGCTGGTGGACATTGGTCTCGGAGGTGTCGATGATCCAGTCGGCGCGCGCGCGCAGCGGCGCCATCAGCGCGCGTTCTTGTTCGATTGCGGTCTCCAGGCCGCCGACATCGGCCAGCGGGTGGCGGCGGCGGGTCTCGCTGAAGCGGCGCGCGATGACCGCCGGCTGAGCCTCCAAAAACAGCAGTCGGAACTCCGAGGGGTGGTCCAGGTCGTCGAGCAGCCCGATCAAACGTTCCAGGCCGTCAGCGCCGGTGCGCGCATCGATCCCGATGGCCACGCGCGGGTAGCGCTCGGGCCGCAAGCGGATTTCGCGGACCAGTCCGGCGAGCAGGCCGCCGGGGAGGTTGTCGACGCAGTAGTAGCCCAGGTCTTCCAGCGCGTTGAGGGCCAGACTCTTGCCGCTGCCCGACAGCCCGCTGATGACCACCATGGGGGCTGCGGCATCGCTCATGACTCGTTCGACATCATCGAGGCATGGCGTTCCATGAATTCCCGGGCGGCGTCGAAGCCTTTCAGCCGCAGCATGAAATCGCGTACGGCGACTTCGGCCAGCACCGCCAGGTTGCGACCGGGCAGCACCGGCAGCTGAATCTCCGGAATATCGAGCTCAAGCACCCGCCGCTGGCCGAGATCACCGTGCAGGCGGTCTTGCGTCGCCGCTTCAGCCTTGGGCGTGTGCAGGTGGATGATCAGGCGCAGGTACTTGTTGGGCTTGATGGCGGTGTCGCCGAACATCCTGCGGATGTTGAGTAGGCCCAGGCCGCGCACTTCCAGGTAATCACGCAGCATCGGTGGGCAGGCGCCCTCGACCACTTCCGGGGTGATCTGGGTGAACTCCGGGGCATCGTCGGCGATCAGGCGATGGCCCCGACTGACCAGTTCCAGGGCCAGTTCGCTCTTGCCGGTGCCGGCCTCGCCGGTGATCAGCACGCCGATGGTAAAGATCTCCAGAAAGACCCCGTGCAGGGTAGTGCTCGGCGCCAGCGCCCGGGTGATCCGGTATTCCAGAAAGTTGACCAGTTCCCAGGCCGGCCGTTCGGCTTTCAGCAGCACGATGTCGCTTTCGCGCGCGGCCTGCTCCAGGTCGCGGGCGATCTCGACCTGGCCGGCCACGATCACGGCCGCAGGCCGGGCGTCCATGATCCTGGCCAGCGTCTCCCAGCGGGTTTTCGCCTCCAGTCCGTCCAGCCAGTTCAGCTCTTCTTCGCCAACGACCTGTACGCGATTGGGGTGGATCAAGTTGAGAAAGCCGACCAGGGAGGGCCTGGATCCGGGCCGGTAGGCGGAAATGCGGGCTGTGGACAGGCTGTCTTCGCCGGTGATGCAGGTCAGCCCCAGCCGGGTCGCGAACCGCGCCAGGATTTCTGCGGGCGTGATGCTGCGGGCCACGGCAGGGTCGGTCTTTGAGCCGGTTCAGCCCGGCTCGGTGCCGGGCGGCGCTTCGCTGATGATCTTCATGATCGCATCGGCGCTGGCTGCTGCGCGCAGGCGCCGGCGGCAGTCGTCGTTGCCGAAGCGCTCGGCGATCCCGGCCAGCAGGCGCAGGTGAACATCGGTACAGCGTGCCGGTACCGCGAGGGCAAAGAACAGTTCCACCGGCTCGTTGTCGGGGGCGTCGAAATGGATTGGCGTACCGAGCCTGACCAGCGCTCCGGCAACGCTGTCCTGGCCTTCGACCCGGCCGTGCGGGATGGCGACGCCGTGTCCAAGTCCGGTTGATCCGAGGCGCTCGCGCTGGCACAGGCTGTCGAAGATGTCGCGCGCGTGGGCCGAGTCGCTGTCGGTGGAAAGCAGCTCCGCGGCCTTTTCCAGCAGGGTTTTCTTGCTCGAGGCGGTGAAGTCCAGCGAGATTCGCTCCGGGGCGAGGATATCGACGAGTTCCACCATAAGTAACCTCTGGCTGACGCCGGCGAGCCGTGATCCTGGTTTCAGGCGGAATTGCGGTGGTCGGTGACGCGGCTTTTGTACCGACGAACCTGGCGGTCGAGCTTGTCGATCAGCCCGTCGATGGCGGCGTACATGTCTTCGGCCACGGCCACGGCGTGCAGGGCGTTGGTCTTGCCGGCCACGTGCACCGTGCCTTCAACGGTGTGCTCGAGTTTTTCCAGGCGCAGGACGAAGTGGCCGGAAATCAGGTTGTCGTAATGCCGCTCCAGGCGCTCGGTCTTTTCCTGGACATAGGCTCTCAATGCCTGGGTGACATCGATGTTCTGGCCGGTCACTTCAAGTTGCATGCAGGTTTCCTTCGTTCTTGGCGTGACCGGGAATTTTAACCGATCGTTCGCTCAGTTCCGAATTTGGCGGTAAATTTCGTTTCCGGCCCGTTTTCAGCTGTTCATGCGGGCCCGCCGACGCCGCTGGGCTGAACCTGGGATGCCGAGCTGTTCGCGATACTTTGCGACCGTGCGTCGGGCCAGATGGATCCCCTGTTCGGCCAGCCGCTCGGTCAGATGCTGATCGGAAAAGGGCTTGCCGGGCAGTTCCTCGTCGATCATGCGGCGCAGGTGAGCGCGAATGGCGGTTGCGCTGACCGCCGTGCCGTCGCCGCTGGGCAGGCCGACTGAAAAAAAGTGCTTGAGTTCGAACGTGCCGCGCGGGGTATGGGCATATTTGTGCGTGGTCGCGCGCGAAACGGTCGATTCGTGCACGTCCACGGTTTCGGCGATCTCGCGCTGCAGCAGGGGCTGCATGGCGGTCTCGCCGTGTTCTAGAAATCCCTGCTGGCGCTGGACGATGGCCTCGCTGACGGCGAGCAGGGTCTGGTTGCGCATTTCCAGACCGCTGATCAGCCAGCGCGCCTCCTGCAGTCGGTCTTTGAGGTATTTCTTGTCCTCGCCGCGGCTTTGGCGCAGCAGGTTCATGTAGGTCCGGTTCAGGCGCAGGCCGGGATCGCTGTCGGGGTTGAGGCTGACCCGCCAGCCGCGCTCGGTCCGGGTCACGTAGACATCCGGGACGACGTAGTTTTCGCGTTCATTGCCGAAGCGGCTGCCCGGGTGGGGGTTGAGCGATCGGATCAGCAGCAGGCCGCGCTCGATTTCCTCGACCGGAAAACCGGTAGTGCGCGCCAGTTCGTCGGGATCCTGCCGTCCCAGGGCCTGCAGATGATAGCTGACCAGGTGGGTGGCCAGGCCCAGGCCGGGGCGATCCAGGGGCAGGGTGTTGAGCTGGATCAGCAGGCACTCGCGCAGATCGCGGCTGCCCACGCCCAGAGGCTCCAGATGCTGGATGCGCTCGAGCACCGCGGCCACCTCTTCGACCGAGACCAGCAGTTCCGGGGCCAGTGAGGCGCGCAGGGTGTCGAGATCGTCGAGCAGGTACCCGTCTTCGTTGAGCGCGTAGATGATGGCCCGGGCAATGGCCTCGTCGGTCTCGGAGAAACCCGACAGGTTGACCTGCCACAGCAGATGGTGCTGGAGCGACTCCTCGGCCCGGTCGCTGACGAACTCGTCGTAGCTGGGCGCCTGGGAGGAGACCGAAAAACCGTCGGGCAGGTCGTCGAAGCCGAAGTCCTCGCCGGTCTCAACCTGGCCCTGGTCGTCGCTGCCGCGGTCGGCCTCGGCCGGCTCGTCGAACTCGCGGTCTTCGGGCCGCTCGAGCAGCGGGTTGGCGTCGAGCACGTTCTGAATGTGGTCCTTGAGCTCGAGCCGGTTGAGCTGAAGCAGGGCAATCGCCTGGCGCAGCTGCGGGGCCAGCTTGAGTTTCTGGCCGAGCTTGAGCTGAAGGCGGGCGCCGGGTTTCATGGTGCCATTCTAGCCAGTTCAAGCAAGTTCCGGACCGGGCCGATGGTCGGGGTGATGACCGTGGCGTTCTAGAGGCGGAATTCCTGGCCCAGGTAGACCCGGCGCACGTTGTCGTCGGCCAGGATTTCATCGGGCTGGCCGTGGGTGAGCACCCGGCCCTCGGAGATGATGTAGGCGCGGTGGCAGATGCCTAAGGTTTCGCGCACGTTGTGGTCGGTGATCAGGATGCCGATATCGCGCTCGGTCAGCTGGCGCACGATCTGCTGGATTTCGCCAACCGAAATCGGGTCGACCCCGGCAAAGGGCTCGTCGAGCAGGATGAAATCGGGATTGCCGGCCAGGGCGCGGGCAATCTCGACCCGCCGGCGCTCGCCGCCCGACAGCGAAATCCCGGCCTGGTCGGCTAAGTGGGCGACGTGGAACTCATCCATCAGGCGCTCCAGCTCCTTGCGCCGGCCCTGGCGGTCCAAGTCCTTGCGCAGCTCGAGGATGGCCATGATGTTGTCGGCCACACTGAGCTTGCGAAAGATCGAGGCTTCCTGGGGCAGGTAGCCCAGGCCCTTGCGCGCGCGCTGGTGCATGTTGGCCCGGGTCAGGTCGGTGTCGCCGAGCAGAATGCGCCCGCCGTCGGCCGCGACCAGGCCGACAACCATATAGAAGGTGGTGGTCTTGCCGGCGCCGTTGGGGCCGAGCAGACCGACGATCTCCCCGCGCGAAACCTGCAGCGAGACATCGTGCACCACGGCCCGGCCGCGGTAGCGCTTGACCAGTTGTTCGGCGATCAGCATGGCCGCCTCAGGTCTCGGGCTCGGGCGGCGGCTCGCCGTCGGGCTCGGCGTCGCCGTCTTGATCGGGCGGGGGGTCTGGCTCCTGACGCGTGCTGCGCTCGCCCGGTTCGATCACCAGCTCGACGCCGCCGGCACCCTCGATGCGCTCGGTGACCAGGTTGTAGGTCAGGGTGGCGCCGGCAAAGGTTCCCTGCGCGTCCTGGATGCGGGCGTCGTCGATCATGGTGATCTGGTCGCCGGTCAGGTCGTAGATGATCTGTTCGGACCGGCCGCGGGTTTCGGTCCCGTCTTCCATGACCATGCGCCAGGTCGTGGGTGTGCCGAACAGCTCGACCCGCTGCCACTGGCCGTCGACGTTGTAGGCGCGGCCCTCGTCGGCCTCGACCACCAGCTCGCCCTGGGCAATGCGCACGTTGCCGCGCAGCTCCTGGACCCCGGTGCGCATATCGTAGTCGCCGCTGTCGGCGTTGATCTGGATGCGTTCCTGGCGCTGATCAGGAACCTGGGCGAACGCGCCCAGGGTCAGGATCAGTCCGGCCAGGCAGCAGCTCGCCCTGTACATGGTCAAAAAACTCCACGGTGTCGTCGTCGAGCCGGATCTGAAGGCGTCCGGCCCGGATGAAAGTGCCCGCCTGGGTCATTTCCACCGGCCCGGGCGCCTCGATTGTACGCCGGCCGACATGGTGATGCAGTCGCTCGGTCGTGATCGTGACCGTCCCGTCGACGCCGGGGTGTTCCAGCACCACGTTGCCCTCGAGCACCATTTCGTCGGCATCGCGCAGCAGCAGACCGCGATCGGCCCGGCCCAGCCAGTCCGCGCCCTGGGGCTCGACGTGGAACTCAGGCGTGTCGATGGCCGCGATCCGGGTCGCGGCGTCGTGTTCCAGGCGCGGCCCGGAAAGCAGCAGTTCGACGCGCCCGCCCGGATCGCGGAAGCGAGCGTCGAAATCGGTCAGCGTGTAGTCGAAGCGGGTATCGGGCAGATTGGCCGTGATCCGGCTGCCGCGGTCGTCGGGAAACTGCCAGCGCACGACAAAGACCAGGACCAGAGCGAGACAGGCCGCGAGCACGACCCGCCGCTTCACCGGTATCCGGCTCGCCAGGTTTCGAGCACGCCGCGCGCGGCCAGCAGCTGCTCGCAGAACTCGCGCACGGCGCCGAAGCCGCCGGGCGCTTCGGTCACGATGTCCACCTGGCTGCGGATCCATGCGTCGGCGTCGGCCGGCGCCGCGCTCAACGCACACTCGCACATGGCCGGCCAGTCGATCAGGTCGTCGCCCATGTAGCTGGCCTGGCCGCCGGCCACGTCGAGCTCGGCCAGCAGCGCGCGCAGCGCCTGGCGCTTGTCGGACTGGCCCTGGCGCAGATGCTCGATGCCCAGCTCGGCCATGCGTCGCTCGACCACCCCTGATTCCCGGGCGGTGATGACGGCCACGGCGATGTCGTGGCGCATCAGCGCTTTCAGGCCGAGGCCATCGCGCACGTGGAAGGCCTTGGTCTGGACGCCGTGATCGTCGAGAATCAGGCGACCGTCGGTCAGCACCCCGTCGACGTCGAACACCGCCAGGCGAATCCCTGCCGCGCGCGCTTCAAGGTCGCCGGCACTCATACCACGCCGGCCTGGAGCAGATCCTGGAAGTTCAGGGCGCCGACCAGGCGGCCGTCGTCGTCGGTCACCAGCAGGCCCTGGACGCGATGCTGCTGCATGATCTCCACGGCCACCGCGGCCAGCTCGTCGGCGTGCACCGTGCGCGGCCGGTGGCTCATGATGCTGGCCACGCTCTGG
>JBMCIV010000029.1:0-9343 GCA_048616735.1 Wenzhouxiangella sp.
ATGAGCTACTTTGGCCTGATCCTGGCGTGGGCAACGCGTTACGATAAGCACTTCGGCATCGGCACGCTGATTGCCACCATGCTGCCCTATTCGATTTTTTATTTCATCTGCTGGACCGCGTTCTTCTTCATCTGGGTGTTCGCACTGGGACTGCCCGTGGGACCCGGGTCACCGACTTACTACCAGGCCTCCTGAAAGCATATGCCCGAACCGACTGAAATTCGCCTCGAAAAGGCGCGCGCGATGCTGATCGTCGAGTTCGACGATGGTCAGCGCTTCGACATGCCGTGCGAGTACCTGCGCACCCACTCGCCCTCTGCCGAGGTCCGCGGCCACGGATTGAGCGAGCCCATCCTGCTGACCGGCAAGGAAAACGTCAACATCGACAAGATCACGCCGGTCGGCAGCTACGCCGTGTGCCTGCATTTCGACGACGGCCACAACACCGGCATTTATTCCTGGCCTTTCCTTTACGAGCTTGGCGCTAACATGGAGGCCAACCAGGCGCGTTACGACGAGCGCCTGCGCGAAGAAGGCCTGAAGTAATTTCGTTCGGCTCCGGCCAGGCAAATAAAGGATTTCTCTTTACCATGACCGATTTCGGCTACAAGGAAGTCGCTGCCGACGAAAAGACCCGCCTCGTCGGCCGGGTTTTCGATTCCGTGGCTCGGCGCTACGACGTGATGAACGACCTCATGTCGCTGGGCATCCACCGCGTCTGGAAGCGCCGCTTCGTCGCCGGCTGCCGTTTGCGCGAGGGCGATCGCCTGCTCGACCTGGCCGGCGGCACCGGCGACATCGCCCGGCTGGCGGCCGCCCGTGGGGCGGTCGTGAGCATCGGCGACATCAATCGGGCCATGCTCAGCGTCGGGCGCGAGCGCATGGATGCCGAAGGCCGCGTGGACGGCCTGGACTGGCTGCAGGTCAATGCCGAACGCCTGCCGTTCGCCGATGCGAGCTTCGATCATGTAACGATCACCTTCGGGCTGCGCAACGTCACCTACCGGGAACAGGCGCTGGCCGAAATGCACCGCGTGCTGCGGCCCGGCGGGCGCGTTCACGTCATGGAGTTCTCCAAGGTCGGCCTGCCGGTGCTCGGCCGGGTCTACGACGCCTGGTCGTTCCAGGTCCTGCCCCGCATCGGCGCGGCCATCGCCGGCGACAAGGAAAGCTATCAGTACCTGGCCGAATCCATCCGCCGCTTCCCCGACCAGGAGACCCTGGCCGGCATGCTCGAAGCCGCCGGCTTCGAAGACGTTTGCTGGGACAATCTCAGCGGCGGAATTGCCGCCGTGCACCGCGGCGTCAAGGTCTAGCCGGAGCCTGGCTGTCGTGAGCCGTTACGTCACGCCGCTGCCCGGCCTGCTGGCCCGGTCGATCGAGCGCGCCATGGCGCAGGCGCTGAGCGCTGATGCCGGTTCAGCCAATCGTCTGCCGGCGCTGGAGGGGCGCTGTATCCAGCTTGTGCTGCAGGGGACGGGCATCGATCTTTTCTTTATCGGCCAGCGCGATCGTCTGGGCGTGGTCGCCGAATCGGATCTGCCGCCGGATACCGTGATCCGGGGTTCTCCGGCCGCGCTGCTGGCCATGGCCGTGCCGGACTGGCTCGACGGCAACAGCGGCGTGCGCATCGAAGGCGACGCCGGTGCCGCCCAGGCGCTGGAAAAACTGCTGCGAAGGCTGGACCCGGACTGGGAAGGGCTTTTGACCGAGCAGCTCGGCGAGGTGCTGGGTCACCAGGTCTGGCGCCTGATCCGCGACAGCCTGGCCGGCAGCCGGCGCCTGGCCGGGGTGGCCGGTGACCAGTTCGGCCACTACCTGCGAGAAGAAAGCGGCTTGCTGGTCACGCGCGCCGAAGCCCAGGCCTTCACCCGCGACGTCGACGAGCTGCGCGAGGCGGTCGATCGGCTGGAAGTCAGCCTGCGCCGGAAAGGCCTGGCATGATTCGCCACTCCTTGCGCCTGGTCAGCATTTTCCTGACCCTGACGCGTTATCGCCTCGATGACCTGCTCGAAGACGTTCCGTTTTTACGGCTGGCGCGCTATGTACGCGGCCTGTTCGGCAAGGGCAAGCCCGTCGCCGACCTGCCCAGAGGCGCGCGCATTCGCATGGCGCTGCAGGAGCTCGGCCCGATTTACGTCAAGTTCGGCCAGATCCTGTCGACCCGGCGCGATCTGCTGCCGCCCGACATCGCCGACGAACTGGCCGGCCTGCAGGACGCGGTCGGGCCGTTTCCGTCGGACCAGGCGATCGAAATCATCGAACGCCAGCTCAAAAAACCGGTGGCCGAACTGTTTGACGAGTTCGAAACCGAGCCGCTGGCCTCGGCGTCGATTGCCCAGGTTCACGGCGCCCTGCTCAAGACCGGCGAGGCGGTGGTGGTCAAGGTGGTCAGACCGGGCATCGAGACGCAAATCGACCGCGACCTGGCGCTGCTCAGAAGCCTGGGTGCGCTGGTTCGCCGCTACCACCCCGAAGGCGACCGAATTCGCCCCGACGACATCGTCAACGAGTTCGGCCGGGTCATCCACGACGAGCTCGACATGCAGTCCGAAGCCGCCAACGCTTCGCTGATCCGACGCAACTTCGAAAACTCCTCCGAGCTCTACATCCCGTCGATTTACTGGCACCTGACCGCCAGCCGGGTGTTGGTCATGGAGCGCGTCAGCGGCGTTCCCGTGCGCGACATCCCCGAGCTCAAGCGCCGCGGCGTCGACCTGGAAAAACTGGCCCGGCGCGGCGTTCGCCTGTTCTATACCCAGGTCTTCCGCGACAACCTGTTTCATGCCGACATGCATCCGGGCAACATCATGGTCGATACCAGCGACCCGGCCGACCCCACGCTGATCGCGCTGGATTTCGGCATCGTCGGCAGCCTCACGCCCAACGATCTGTACTACATCGGCGAGAACTTCCTGGCCATTTTCAACCGCGACTACCGGCGCGTGGCCGAACTCCACGTCGAGGCCAGCTGGGTACCACCCGATACCCGCATCGACGAACTCGAGGCCGCCACCCGCACCGTGTGCGAGCCGGCCTTTACCCGCCCGCTCGAAGACGTCTCGTTTGCCGAGACCGTGATCAACCTGTTCCAGGTGGCGCGGCGCTTCAAGCTGACGCTGCAGCCGCAGCTGATCATGCTGCAAAAAACCCTGCTCAATATCGAAGGCATGGGGCGTGATCTCTACCCCAAGCTCAATATCTGGGAAGTGGCCAAACCCGAGCTGGAGAGCATCTTCCGCGAGCGCTACGGCCTCCCGCGCACCGCCGAAAAGCTGGCCCGCCAGCTGCCCAGCCTGCTCGCGCGCAGCCCCGAGGTGCCCCACTTGCTCTACGAAGCGCTCAAGCTGGCCAGCGCCGGCAAGCTGCGCACCCGCATTGATTCAAACGACCTGGAACAGATCGGCCAGGCGGTGGGTCGCCACAACCGGCGCCTGCCCGGCTCCATCCTGGCCGCCGGTTTCATCATCGCCGGCGCGGTGCTGGCCGGTTACGAGGTCCCGCCGTTGTTTGCAGAGTATTCGCTGCCCGCCCTGACCAGTCTGGCCGTGGGCCTGGGCGTCGCCTGGCATGCGCTGCGCAACTGAGCTTTAGGCCGCGCGCTCAGGGTCGAGCGAGGGCGAGAACGCGCGTACTCACCGTCCAGTCCGGCGCAGCCACCGCGACCGCACCAACAAGCGCAGGCGGCAGCGCGGGCTGGCTCAGCGACCAGCTCGGCCCGTCCGGCCATTGCGAGGGCAGACGCCGGGCTTGTCCGCTGCGCGGGTCCAGTTCGAGATCACCGAGGCTGGCAACCACGCTGGCCCCCATGGCCTTGACCAGCGCTTCGCGCCGACTCCACAGGGCCAGAAAGCGCGCCGAGCGATCGGGCTCGTCGAGCTCTTGAATAAACTGCGCCTCGGCCGGCGCCAGAAATCGCCGCGCCAGGGCAGCCGAGCGCGCCAGTTCGCGCCGGCGTTCAATATCGACCCCGACGGCACGATCACGGGCCAGCGCAATGGCCAGCCAGTCGCCTGAATGGCTCACGTTAAAGCACAAACCGCTGGGCGCCAGGTCCGCGCTCAGCGCAGGCTTGCCGGCCGGACCGTAGTCAAAACGGATGTCTTTGCCAGCAAGGCCCAGGTAACTGCCCAGCAGCAAGCGCAGCACGAAACGCTGGCGAAACCGCAGCACCCTGCGCCGCTCCTGCCGCCCTGACGGCGGCTGGTCGCCGGTCAGCGGAAAGGCGGCGACATCGCTGATCCATAATTCGACGACCCCCGGGTCCGGCAGCCGACGCCGGCCCAGCGGCAGCTGCTCCGCGATCAGTTCGCTCATGCCCAAGCCCAGGCAAAAGACCCGGCCACGCCGAATGCCCCGGCCGCCCGCGCCCGCGGCAGGTCCTCGGGCCCCAGCTCCCCGCAGGCCATCACCGGCAGCGGCGAGTGGGCGCACAGCCGTCTTACAGCCGTCCAGTCCAGTCGTGGCCTGGACGGGCCGGGTGATGTATCCGGGCAGACCGGCGAGACCATCACCAGGTCCAGCCCCAGGCGACCGGCAAGAGCAAGATCGTCGGCGTCCTGGCACGACGCGGTGACCAGCGCGTCTTGCGAAAGCGGACGGGCGCGGCAGCGATGCAGGCGCGCCCGGCTCAAGTGCACGCCGTCGGCGCCCAGGGCTTGGGCCAGCTCGGGTTCTGCGGCCAGCGTCCAGCGCGCGCGGTAGCGCCGGGCCAGGTCTGCGCAGCGCGCGGCAAGCGGGCGCAGCTGCGCCTCGGACAACGCGGGCGCGCGCAGCTGGATCCAGCGAAAACCGGCCTTCAGACCCGCTTCCCAGCCCTGGAGAAAGGATTCGCTATCCGGGTACGCGGCCGGATCGGGACTGATCGCACAACGGGCATCGAGCGCCAGTGCCTTGAGCATGGGACGGTCGGCGGCAGGCATGGGCAAGGACCCGGCGTCCTCGAGGCCCACCCACTTCAAGGCCTGGCCTTCCAGGCCCGACGGCACGCCCTGCCAGGTAGAAACCTCGCGCAGAAACAGCTGCACGCAGCGGTCGCCGTAGTGATGGGTCAGCGTCAGCAAGGGCGTTGAACAAGCCCTTTCGATGCCCAGCTCTTCAAGCAGCTCCCGGGCCATGCCGGCGGCCGGCGATTCATCGGCCTCCAGCTTGCCGCCGGGAAACTCCCAGGTTCCCGCCAGGTGCTTGCCGGCGGGGCGCTGGGCCAGCAGCAGCCGGCCGCGGTCGTCGCGCAGCACGGCCGCGACCACCGCAATCCTCATACGCTGGGTATCGTCCGTCGCCTCAGGTCAGCTTGCCGTGGCACTGCTTGTACTTCTTGCCGGAGCCGCAGGGGCAAGGCTCGTTGCGCCCGACCTTGCGACCCTCGCGGACAAACGGCTCGGGCGGGCTCTGGCCGCCAGCTTGCGCGCCCGGCTGCGCGGCGGTGGGCGACTGGGCCTGAGCGTGCTGAAACTGCATCGGCGCCTCGCGCCGGCGCTGCTGGTCTACCGCATCGACGTCTTCTTCGGAGCGGATACGCACCCGCGCCAGGGCCTTGATCACTTCGTGCTTCATGGTATCGAGCATGCTGGTGAACATCTCGAAGCCTTCGCGCTTGTACTCCTGCTGCGGTTTTTTCTGGGCGAACGAACGCAGATTGATGCCGCGGCGCAGGTAATCCATGGCCGCCAGGTGCTCTTTCCACTGCTGGTCGAGGATGCTCAACATCAGCGCCTTTTCGAACTGGCGCATGACCTCGGAGCCGGTCATCTCCTCCTTGGCGCGGAAGTGGGCGTTGACGGTCTCCATGATGCGCTCGCGCAGGCCGGCCTCGTCGAGATCGGCATCGGCTTCCAGCCAGTCGCGAATCGGCACCTCGATGCCGAATTCGCCTTCCAGGGCCTTTTCCAGCCCTTCCGGGTCCCACATCTCGTCGATCGATCCCGGCGGAATATAGCGGCTGACCAGGCTGTCGAAGGTCTCCTCGCGAATCGAGTCAATCAGGTCCTTGATGTCGTCGGCTTCCATCAGCTCGTTGCGCTGGGCGTAGATCACCCGGCGCTGGTCGTTGGCCACGTCATCGAAATCAAGCAGGTGCTTGCGCAGATCGAAATTGTGCGCCTCGACCTTGCGCTGGGCGTTCTCGATTGCCTTGGTCACCCAGGGATGCTCGATCGCCTCGCCCTCTTCCAGGCCCAGTTTCTGCATCATGCCGCCCAGCCGATCGGAGGCAAAAATGCGCATCAGGCTGTCGTCCAGCGACAGGTAGAACCGGCTGGAGCCGGGGTCGCCCTGGCGGCCGGACCGCCCGCGCAGCTGGTTGTCGATGCGCCGCGACTCGTGGCGCTCGGTGCCGATGATATGCAGCCCGCCGGCGGCGATGACCTCGTCATGGCGCTTCTGCCATTCGGCCTTGAGCGCTTCGCGTTTCGCGGCCGGAATCTGCTCGCCGTGCTCGGCCAGCTCGGACTCGAAGTTACCGCCGAGCACGATGTCGGTACCGCGCCCGGCCATGTTGGTGGCGATGGTCACCGCGCCGGGGCGACCGGCCTGGGCGACGATGATGGCCTCGCGCTCGTGCTGCTTGGCGTTGAGCACCTCGTGGGCAACCCCTTCCTTCTTGAGCTTTTTCGACAGCAGTTCGGAGGTCTCGATCGACGTGGTCCCGACCAGCACCGGCTGCTTGCGCTCGACGCAGTCGCGAATATCGCCGACGATCGCATCGAACTTCTGGGCCTGATCCAGAAACACCAGGTCGGCCTGATCTTTGCGGATCATCGGCTGATGGGTGGGGATGACGACCACTTCCAGGCCGTAGATGGTCTGGAACTCGTAGGCCTCGGTATCGGCGGTGCCGGTCATGCCCGACAGCTTGTCGTAGAGCCGGAAATAGTTCTGAAAAGTGATCGAGGCCAGGGTCTGGTTCTCGCGCTGGATCGGCACGCCTTCCTTGGCCTCCACGGCCTGGTGCAGACCCTCCGACCAGCGCCGCCCGGCCAGCGTGCGGCCGGTGAACTCGTCGACGATCACGACCTCGCCGTCGCGGACGATGTAGTCAACGTCCTTCTGAAACAGGTGGTGGGCCCTGAGCGCGGCGTTGAGCGTGTGCATCAGGCTCAGGTTATTGGCGTTGTAGAGGCTGTCTCCGGCCTCGATCAGGCCGGCTTCACTCATCAGCCGTTCGACCTTGGCCATGCCGTCTTCGGTCAGATAGACCTGCTTGGTCTTTTCATCAACGCTGAAATCGCCCGGCCCGTCCTCTTCCTGCTGGCGCTCCAGGTACGGCACGATGCGGTTGATCTTGACGTAGAGTTCCGGCCCTTCATCGGCCGGACCGGAGATGATCAACGGCGTGCGGGCCTCGTCAATGAGAATGGAGTCGACCTCGTCGACGATGGCGAAAGCCTGGCCGCGCTGGACTTTCTGTTCGAGCGAGAACGCCATGTTGTCGCGCAGGTAATCGAAGCCGAGTTCGTTGTTGGTGCCGTAGGTCACGTCAGCGGCGTAGGCCTGGCGCTTTTCGGCCGGCGCGATGCCGGGCACCGACACGCCCACGGTCAGCCCCAGCGCATCATAGATCGGCTTCATCCAGGCCGCGTCGCGCCGGGCCAGATAGTCATTGACCGTGACCACATGCACGCCGCGATCGGCAATGGCATTGAGGTAAACGGCGAGCGTGGACATCAGGGTCTTGCCCTCGCCGGTCTTCATTTCAGCAATCTTGCCCTGGTGCAGGACCATGCCGCCGATCAGCTGCACGTCGAAATGACGCAGCCCCATCGAGCGCACGGAGGCCTCTCTGACCGCGGCGAAGGCCTCGGGCAGCAGATCGTCCAGCGACTCGCCGTCATCATGGCGCCGGCGGAATTCAGCGGTCATGGCCTTGAGATCAGCGTCGGACAACGCCTGAAAGCTGGCCTCCAGGGCGTTGATCGCCTCGACCGACTTCTGCATTTGCTTGATCAGCCGCTCGTTCCGGCTGCCGACGAATTTGGTGATCAGGGATCTGAGCATGGATGGTCCAGTAGTCTGTACACGGCAGGTCGTTAGAACACTTGGGGGCGCCGGGCGGCACGCGCAAGATAGCCGCTCATTCTAGCGCGGCCGGGCGCTAAACTGTAGCCATGGCACAGACCGACCGGCGGCGCCGACACCACAGATGACACGCGGGGCTGAAAAGCAGGCGATCGACGTTGTCGCCGGGTCCGATCCGCTGCAGCGCCTGGTGCGGGCGCAGCGGGTGTTCGAAGCGCTGGATGAAAGAATTCAGACCTCGCTGTCGACCTCGGCCCGCGGCAAGATTCGCGTTGCCTGCGTCGATGGCGCCACGCTGGTGCTGGTCGCGTCCTCGTCGGCCTGGGCCAGTCGGGCCCGCCTGGAGGCAGCGCGTGCGCTGGCAACGGCGCAGGAGGTTTGGCCCGAGACGCTGAGCGAGGTTCGGGTGATCGTCAGCGCTGGACAGGCCGGCTGAGCCTAGATTGCCTGGGCCGGCTGAACGTAGGAGATCGGGGCGGTTGCGGCGTCGCCGAAGCTGACTTCTTCCCAGGCATCGGCGTCGGCCAGCAGCGTTCGAAGCAGCTGGTTGTTAAGCGCATGCCCGGACTTGTAGCCGGTGAACTTGCCGATGGCGTTGCGCCCAAGCAGGTAGAGATCGCCGATCGCGTCGAGGATTTTGTGCTTGACGAACTCGTCGTCGTAGCGCAGGCCGTTGGGGTTGAGGACGCGAAAGTCGTCCAGCACCACGGCATTGTCCATGCTGCCGCCTAGCGCCAGGTTGCGCTGACGCAAGAACTCGATATCGCGCATGAAGCCGAAGGTCCGTGCGCGCGCGATTTCTTTCAGGTACGAGGTGGTCGAGAAATCCAGATCGGACCGACACGAGCCGCGCCGGATCGCCGGGTGGTCGAAATCGATCGTGAAGTCGACCCGGAAGCCCTCGTGCGGCTCGAATCGGACCCACTTGTCGCCTGCCCGCACTTCGACCGGCTTGAGCACGCGAATGAAGCGCTTCGGCACGGCCTGCTCGGCGATGCCGGCCGACTGGACCAGAAACGCAAATGGACCGGAACTGCCGTCCATGATGGGGACTTCCGAGGCACTCAGGTCGACGTAGAGATTGTCGATCCCCAGTCCCGCGAGCGCCGACATCAAGTGCTCGATGGTGGCCACGCGAACCCCGTTGGCGACCAGCGTGGTCGACAGTGACGTATCGCCCACCTGGTGCGGATCGGCCGGGATTTCAGCGACCGGATTCAGATCCACGCGCCGGAACACGATTCCGGTGTCGGCCGGAGCCGGGCGCAGGGTCATGAGCACTTTCTCACCGGTGTGCAGACCGACGCCGGTGGCCCGGATAACGTTC
>JBMCIV010000030.1:0-9164 GCA_048616735.1 Wenzhouxiangella sp.
TATGCAGCGGCCTGCAAAGCCGTTTACCTCGGTTCGATTCCGGGCCTAGCCTCCATTGTTTATTCCGTCCACGCATATCTTGATCCCAGCGTTCGGCCGGCGTCGATTATCATGGCCGGCACCGCCGCCCGGATGGCGAAATTGGTAGACGCAAGGGACTTAAAATCCCTCGACCGCAAGGTCATGCCGGTTCGAGTCCGGCTCCGGGCACCATCATCTCGCCTGGGCCAGCAAGGGAAGAGCTCAATGACGATTCGAATCGGTCTGGACTCCGAAATCGGTCCGCTGCAGACCGTCGTTGTCCACACGCCGGGACGCGAGATGGAGAACATGACTCCGGATACGGCCTCGGAGGTGTTGTACGACGACATCCTGAGCCTGCGCCTCGCGCTGGCCGAGCATCGCCAGCTGACCGGAGTGCTCAAGCAGTTTGCGCAGGTGCTCGAGCTGAAGGATCTGCTCACCGAGGTACTGGACGTCGACCAGGTGCGCGGGGCCCTGGTCCATGGCTTGTGCCAGCTCTACCGCTGCCCCGAACTGATCGATGAGCTGGTCGAACATGATTCGGCCAGGCTGGCTTCGCGGCTGATCGAGGGCACGCCCAAGCGCGCGGTCAGCCTGGAGAAGTATCTCGATCCATCGCGCTATGCCATCCCGCCGCTGCCCAACACCTTTTTTACCCGCGATGCGACCATGTGCCTCAACGACAAGATCATTATCGGTTCGATGGCCTACAAGGCGCGGGTGGCCGAGGCGCTGCTGCTTAAAGCGGTATTCAAGTATCACCCCGAGATCGGCAGCGACGGGTTTTATTTCGACGGCACCGATCTGCGTGACTCGGAGGTCACCATCGAGGGCGGCGACCTGCTGGTCATTCGACGCGACCTGGTGGTCATCGGCTACAGCGAGCGGACCTCGGTTTCCGGTGTTGACCAATTGATGCGCGCGATCGCGGCGCGCGGTCCGGTGCGCAACTTCATCGTGGTCGAAATCCCCAAGACCCGCGCCACCATCCATCTGGACATGATTTTCACCATGATCGATCGCGATCAGTGCGTGGTCTTTCCGCCACTGATCACCGGCCAGCATCGCTCGCGCGCCTTTCACTGCCGCTTCGACGATCCCGAGCGCGCTGAGATTCGCGAATACGACGGGGTGCTGCCGGCGCTGCGGGCCCTGGGCGTGGACCTTATGCCGATCAGCTGCGGCGGTGAAGATGAGTTCGAGCAGCAGCGCGAGCAGTGGGCGAGCGGGGCGAATTTCTTTGCTTTCGCCCCCGGGCGGATTCTGGGCTATGCCCATAACGAGCGCACCCTGGAAGCCCTGACGCGGGCGGGTTTCAGCGTGGCCCGGGCCGATGAGATGATTGCCGGCGCGCGTCGACTGTCCGTGGATGAGCGGGTTGTGGTCACCATCGACGGCGCCGAGCTCAGCCGCGGCGGCGGCGGTTGTCGCTGCATGACCATGCCGCTGGCCCGGCAGCCGGTGGACTTCGCCTGAGCCTTTATTGGTCGGCCAGCTCGCCGATGCGGTAGTCGTCCAGCAGGGCCCATGCGGGCGGGCTGTGGTTGCGCCCGATGCCCTTGGTCTGCATGCCTTCGGTGGCTACGGTGCCGCACCAGGGCTCGAGCACGGACGGTGGCGCCGGGTGGTTCGGGACGTAGTCGGTGAAGTCGTAGACCTGGCCTTCGATCACCATCCAGCAGTCTTGGAGGGTATCGTGCGCGGCGACTTCGCGCAGGCTGAAGCGCTCTGGTTCCCCGGCCGCGCTTGCAGGGGTTTCGGGTGTCGGGGTCAGGACCTCGAGCACGGCCACGGTGCCGACGCTGGCCCAGAAGCCGATGAACACGGCAAAGATGAATTTCTTCACAGCAGCTCGAACTCCTCGGTGTGAATGCTCCAGCGTCCCACGCCCAGGGCGCGCAGGTGCGCGTGGGCCAGGTGGTTGAGGGGTTGCGGGCCGCAGATATAGACCTCGCGCTGGTCGATGTCGCCGCAGTGCTCGCGCACGAAGGCGGCCGACAGCGGACCCTGGCGGTAAAAGTAGTGCGGTATCAGGCCGAAGCCCGGAATCGCCCCGGCCAGCTGCTGCAGCTCTTCCAGGTAGAGCGCGCGGGCTTCGTCCTGAACGCAGTAGATAAACCGGATGTCGCCGCCCTGGTCCAGGCGCTCGAGGTGGCGCATGCGGGCTAAGAAGGGGGTCACGCCGATGCCGCCGGAAATCCACAGCTCGGGGATCGGCACCGCGTCCGGGTTCTTGAAAAAGCGGCCGTACGGACCTTCCACGGTGACCCGGGCGCCGGTTTTTATGGACTGGATGGCGCGGCTGGCGTTGCCCAGGTCCTTGATCGCGATGCGCAGACTCGACTCGCGCGGCGACGAAGACAGCGTGTAGGGATGCTCTTCGCCGCAGCCGGCTTTCAGTTCGCGGTCGAAGGGCGTCAGGTAGACAAAATTGCCGGCCTGGTAGCGCAGCGATCGACGCTTCGGTTCCAGGGTCAGTTCGACCACGTTATTGGCGGGCCGGTCGATCTGGCTTACGGTGTAGGGCAGGCGGCCGATGCGGCGCGAAAAAACAAACCGCCACAGCACGGCGCCGACCGCCAGCAGGGCAAAACTGGCCCACACAAAAAGGTCCAGGTTGGCCGGCATGGTGCGGCTGAACGCGACGGTATGCGCCAGCGCCAGGATCACGGCAAAAGGCGCTAGGTCGTGTACCCGCTTCCAGCGCTCGTAGTCCGGGCGGCCGAAGAAGCTGAAGCTCGGGGCAAGAAAAATCATCATCAGCAGCAGCGCCAGCCAGCCGCTCCAGCTGGCCAGATCCGACGGCGGCGGGAACAGGGTCTCAAAGGCCAGCCCCGGTCCGTAGCCCTGCGCCGCAAAGGCCAGCAGCAGCGGATGGACCAGAAGCAGCAGCAGGGCCGAAGCACCGAGCAGATGGTGGGTATTCCAAAGCCGCGTCAGGCCACCGAAGGGCTGGTCGAACCCCGGCACGCGCGCGCTCAAGGCGGCCGACAGCAGCAGAAAAGCCAGACCCAGCACGCCGGTCAGTCGGCCGAGGACGTTAAGCAGCCCCGGCAGGTCGGAAAAATCGGCCGGGCGCAGACCAATCAGGAAGAACAACAGCGGAATCAGGGCCAGCGTCCAGACCAGGATTCGGGCCAGGCGGGCGCGAATCACCATGCCGATCCTCCGACCGGCTGGGTCAATCCTGGCGTGACCCGCAGCACTTCCCCGTCGGCGTGATCGGTGAGCAGATACAGGGCGCCGTCAGGGCCGACCTCGACGTCGCGCAGGCGTCGATCGAGGTCCAGCGGCACGATTTGTTGCTCGACCACGCGCTCGCCCTGCAGCCGGACCCGGCGCAGGCTGCGCTCGGCCAGGCTGGTGATCAGCAGATCGCCGCGCCAGTCGGCAAACAAGTCGCCTTGGTACAAGGCCAGGCCGGCCGGCGCGATCGACGGCGTCCAGACGAGCAGAGGATCGACCATGCCGGCGCGCGTGGCGTACGGGGAAACGCGGGCGCCGGAATAATCCACCCCGGCTGTGGCCACCGGCCAGCCGAAGTTGGCGCCGGGCCGAATCAGGTTGAGTTCGTCGCCGCCACGCGGGCCGTGCTCGTGCGTCCAGATACGGCCGTTGTCGCCGTCGACGACGATGCCCTGCACGTTGCGATGCCCGTAGCTGAAAATCTCGGGAAGCGCGGTCTGACGATGGAGCAGGGGGTTGTCGACCGGCACCTCACCGCGATCGGTGACGCGCACGATCTTGCCGAGGTGGCTGTCGAGTTTCTGAGCGTGTTCGCGGTAGTCGAAGCCGTCGCCGACGCTGATCAAGAGGGTCTCGTCGGGCAGAAACGCCATGCGCGCGCCGTAGTGCACCGGCGTATCCTTGCTCGGCGTGGCGGTAAAGACGATCTCGCTGTCGACCCAGGCCTGGCCCCGAATCCGGCCGCGCACGACCCGGGTGCTGTTTTCCGACGCGCTGCCGTGCGCGAGGCTCAGATAGATCCAGCCGTTTTCGGCAAAGCGCGGATGCAGCGCCAAGTCCTGTAGCCCGCCCTGGGCGCGCGCGAAACTTGCCGGTACCCCGGCGATCGGCGCTTCCAGGAGCTGGCCGTCGGCCACCAGGCGCAGTCGCCCGGCGCGCTCGCTGATGAGCATGCGGTCATTGTCTAAAAAGACCAGCGCCCACGGATGTTCCAGCCCGCTGGCAATGGTTTCGACCTGCAACGAGGTGGCGCCGGCCGCCAGGGGGGCCAGCAGGCAACATATCCACAGCGACCGAATCGGCGACATGCCCGGCAAGTCCATCAGGGAAAGCACAGGCGATACGATACCATCGGAGCGAGTTTCGCCCAGCCCCGGAGACCTGTTGATGTTGAGAGTCCTGGCCGCATGGCTGGCCGCGGTTGTCGCTGCAACCGTCGCCGGCAGCCTGATCCAGTCCCATTTCACGCTGGCGGCCATCGGGCGGATCCACGAGCCGGTCGCCTGGCGCGATCGGCTGGTCGTTTATGGCCACGACCTGATGCATTTCGCGCCCCTGTGGGGGGTGATCGTGGCGCTGGGCCTTTTGATCGCCTTTGTCGTGGCCGGATGGGTTGGGCGCCATCGACCCGCATGGCGCTGGACGCTGTTTCCGCTGGCCGGTCTGGTGGCCGTCCTGACCGCGCTGCTGGTGATGCAGGCCATGCTGCCGGTGACCCTGATCGCGGCGGCCCGCAGCGGCCTCGGCGTGGTTTTGCTGGGCCTGGGCGGCGCGCTGGGCGGGGCGGTCTACCTGGCCGTCGTCTCCTACCGGCAAAAAGGCCAGAACTGATACCAGCGCCGACAGCGCAGCCGGTCTTCGCAGGCCGGCAGCTGGCGGCTGTAGTCGCCGGCCCGCTGCTGGACCCTGCGAGCAATGGCCTGGAGCTGGGAATTAGCGCGCCAGGCGCCGCGCTGAAAGCCGGTATGGCCGTCGTGGTAGGCCAGGTAGAGATGAAACGCGTCGCTCTTGCTCAAGCCCAGGCGACGCTGCGAAACGTCGTTGTACCAGCCGATGAAATCCAGCGCGTCGGCCATGTCGGTGCGGCGCGCAAAGCGCCGTCCGGTCGCTCTCTGGTAATCATCCCAGGCCGGATCCTGGGCCTGCGCGTATCCCTTGGCGCTGGACGGTCTGGGACCGGGGATAAACCCCAGGATGCGGCGCCGCTCCGGACGAGCCCGGGCCCTGAACGACGATTCCTGCTGGACCATTGCCATCTGGACGGCAATCGGCGTGCCCCAGCGGCGTTCAGAGGCGCGCGCGTCGTCGTACCAGGCGCCGTGCTGGTCGAATATCTGGCACAGGTTGTCCTGCTGGCGGGGCGGGGTGCTGGCGCAGCCCGCCACCACCATTACGGCGGCGAGCAGCGCGACGCGAGGGAGCTTGGGCATGGGCAGATTTCCGCGAGTCAGGCTTTATCTCCGGCAGATAAGGCATCATACCGTCTAAAGACCGCCAGATCGGGATCAGGCGTTACCATGCAAGCCCAACCGTCTGAAATTGAACAAGGTGACCATAGATACCGGCCAAACTAGCCGCGGGACAAGGCGCTGATGCTCTGGCAGGCGCTTAACGCCGCGCGTGATCTGGGGCGCGTGCAGGACATCGCTTCGGTCCTGGTGCGTTACGGTTTCGGTGATCTGGTGCGCCGGATCGGCATGGCCGGGGCGCTTGAGCGCGCCGGCCGGGCCTTGCACTGGAAAAAGGCCGAGGAGCTGGCCCGCCTGCAGCCGCCGGAGCGCATCCGCCGCATTCTTGAAGAGCTTGGTCCCACCTTTGTCAAGCTCGGCCAGGTGCTGGCCACGCGCGTGGACCTGTTCGGTCCGGAGTGGCTGAACGAATTCCGCAAACTGCAGGACCACGCGCCGGCGGTCGATTGGGACGTGATTCACGCGCAGCTGGTCGAAGACCTGGGCGCAGCCCCCGAAGAGGTCTTTGCCTGGGTGGATCCAGAGCCCCTGGCGGCCGCGTCCCTGGCCCAGGTGCATCGGGCCCGGCTGGCCGACGGCACCAAGGTGATTCTCAAAGTCCGGCGCCCGGGCATCCGGCCGGTGGTGGAGGCGGACCTGCGTTTGCTCCAGCGACTGGCCGAGATCGTTGAAAACGAGACCGATGAACTCGAACGCTACCGGCCGCGGCTGCTGGTGCGCCAGTTTGCCGGCTCGCTGCGGCGCGAGCTCGACTTTGCCGCCGAATGCCGCAACGCCGAGCGCATCGGGCGTGCCTTCGAAGACGACGACGACCTGGTGGTGCCCGAGGTCTACTGGCAGTGGAGCGGCGAACGCCTGAACGTGCAGACCTGGCTCGAAGGGATTTCCGGCAGCGATCTGGAGGCAGTGGAAGCAGCCGATCTGGATCGCCATGCCATCGCCAGTGCCGGCACCCGGATGATTCTGCGCATGATCCTGGAGCACGGTTTCTTCCACGCCGACCCGCATCCTGGCAACGTCAAGTACCTGCCCGAAAACCGTATCGGACTGATGGATTTCGGCATGGTCGGGCGGTTGTCGGAGGCGCGCCGTCATGAGGTGGCCGAGCTTTTGTACGGCCTGGTCTCGCGCGATGCCGAGCTGGTTGCGACGACGCTGATCGGCTGGAGCGAATCGCACGATAGGGTCAGCGATGCCCTACGCACCGATATCGTTGAATTTATCGATCACTATCACGGGCTGCCGCTGGAAAAGCTCGACATGGGCGAAATGATCGGAGAGGTCACGAGGATCTTGCGCTCTCACCAGCTGATGTTGCCGGCTGACCTGGTTCTGATGCTCAAGGCCTTCATCACCATGGAAGGCATGGGGCGGTCGCTGGATCCGGATTTCGATATGGCCGGCGAAGCCGCGCCGATCATCGAAGAGGTGCTATCGGAGCATTATTCGGCCGCCAACGTCGCGCGTCGGATGCGCCACAACGTGGCCGAGACCTTGAAAATGCTGGGCGCACTGCCGTCCGACCTGAGTCGCCTGATGCGCGCGGCCAGGCGCGGGCGAATCGAGATCCAGCTCGATATCCAGTCGCTCAAGGAGGTCGGTTACCGGCTTGATCGGGCCGCCAGCCGGCTGACCCTGGGCGTGGTCACGGCCGCGCTGATCATCGGCTCGGCCATCGTGCTGAACGTCCAAAGCGACCGCGAGGCCTTCGGCCTGCCGCTGTTTGGCCTGCTGGGGTTCATCGGTGCGGCGATGGGCGGGGTGTGGCTGCTGATCTCGATCTGGCGCAGCGGTCGGGATGACTGATCTCAGAACGCGACCGAGACCTGCCTGAGCATCGCCGCGATCGCCGGATAATCGACCTGACCGCTGTCGAGGCGCTGTTTTTCCTGCGCCGTCGAACAGACGATCTCGCCCATCGCCTCGAAGCTCCCGACCACGCCCTGCAGGCCCTCGGCGCGCGAGCGGCGCTGGTGGCGGGGAATGAAATACAGGTCCAGGCTCAGGCCGTCGAAGCCGGTGCAGGCGATGATGTTGGCGGTGGCGTCTGCGAGCGCGCCGCTGCCGCGCTGCCATCGATCGATCCAGGCCAGCGCCTGCTCCAGCACCGCCGGTTTCGGCCCGCGCCAGTGCATGAAGCTTAGCGGATAGTGCACATCGACGCGCTCGTTCTGCGGCCGCTCGCGCGCGGCCTGTTCCAGCGGCAGTTCCTCGTAGCCGGCGGGCCGAGGGAGGAAATGAAAGTGCAGATGGTGCGGGATGGAGGCGCCCGCGCCGACGCCGTTGTAGAAGCCGATCCAGCCGGGCAGCTGGTCCGACAGGCCGGTCAGGTCTTTCACGATTTCGGCCAGAGAAAGCGCGCCGGGGCTTTGCCAGTGCTGCGGAAGATGGCGTCGGCTGGCAATAACGCTGTGGCAAGGGAGCAGCGGAAAAGGATTCATCCAGGCGGTGTAGCGGCCCTCGGCAAGGCCGAGGTCATAGCCGACTTCTGCGCCCTGATGCTGCCACTGGATATTTTCCACGCAGAGAAAACAGCCGTCGTGAACCTGGGGCACGGTCGGATCGAGACGGCCCGCGCCCCGGAACCGACGCGCCCGGGCCGGGTTGAACTGCGCGCTGAAGCTTCGCCCGGGCTGAAAAGGGCAGGGGAAACGGTAGCGGACGATTTCGCCCAGTTCGTCCTGGATGAAGCCCGATTGGATCTGGTGGTCCATCAGGCCATGGAGGGCTGCACCGAGCCCCGCTTGCGCGTGGATACGGTCCAGCCGCGCACGCAGCGCGGCCCACTGATCGTGATAGGCGCGATTGTTCAACTGGTCCACGAATCAATCCGGACGGCGAGAAGGGCTTGGATGTGCGCGTCAGTATAATCGTAGCCCCGTTGAACATTCATCCGGAGTCTGCATGAGAGGCGACAGCATTGTTGTCGAGCCGCATCACGAACGCGCCGCAAACGGCGTACGCGAGTTGATCGTCGACCGCCCCGTCCAGCCCGACGGACGACTGGTGGTGTCGGTGGCCGGGGAATCCGGGGCCGGCAAGTCTGAAGTCGCCGAAGCGCTGGCCCGACTATTTGAACAGGAGGGCTATCGCACGACCATTCTGCAGCAGGACGACTATTTCGTTCACCCGCCGCGCAGCAATGACCGGGTGCGGCGCGAGGATATCGGCTGGGTTGGCCCCAGCGAGGTGCGGCTGGACCTGATGGAAGAACACCTGGAGCTCTTTCGCGCCCGCGCCTGCCTGACCAAGCCGCTGGTGCGTTATCTCGAAGACCGCATCGATCGGGTCAACGTCGACCTGTCGCCGTTCGATATCGCCATCGTCGAAGGCACTTATGTCACCCTGCTCAAGCACGTCGACGTGCGCGTGTTCATTGCCCGCGACTATCACGCCAGTCGCGCTCACCGCGAAAAGCGCCGCCGCCACGCCTCCGAGCTCGACCCGTTCATCGACCAGGTGCTGGCGGTCGAGCACGGCATCATCGCGCCCCATCGGATGCTGGCCGATCTGATCATTCGCGACGATTACTCGGTCAGCCGGGCTCATCCGTACCCTGACCCCCATGCCACGGAGCTCGGCAAGACATGAAGATCGCCTTTCTCAATCCGCAGGGCAATTTCGATCGGACCGATGCTTACCTGACCGAGCACCCCGACTTCGGCGGCCAGCTGGTCTACGTCAAGGAAGTCGCCCTGGCGCTGG
>JBMCIV010000031.1:0-9053 GCA_048616735.1 Wenzhouxiangella sp.
CGTAGAGCCTAAAAAAATGACGCCCAAGACTAGCATTGCCGCCATGATCTGTTCGGTGAAACCATGACCACGATCGGCGCGGCGCTGAAGGCCCACGCCAAACGTCTCGACAGCCGCCTGGACGCCGAGCTGCTCCTGGCCCACGCGCTCGACAAGCCGCGCGCCTGGCTTTACGCCCACGCCGAAGAAGCGATCCCGCAGCAGCTTCATGCGCGCGCGACGGACCTGTTCGAGCGCCGGCTGGCCGGCGAACCGGTGGCCTATATCCTCGGCCTGCGCGAATTCTACGGGCGCGAGTTCAGCGTCGGCCCGGACGTACTGATCCCGCGACCGGAAACCGAACTGCTGGTCGAGCTGGCGCTGGAGCGCCTGCCGGCCGGGCCGTGCCGCGTGCTCGACGTGGGTACCGGGTCGGGCTGTATTGCGCTGACCCTGGCCGCCGAGCGCCCGGCATGGCAAGTCACCGCACTCGATCGATCAGCGGCCGCGCTGGCGGTCTGCGCACGCAATGCCGCCCGCCTGGGGATCGCGCGCGTGCGCTGTCTCGAAAGCGATCTGCTCAGCGCCGTGGCCGGCGAACGCTTTGACGCCATCGTGAGCAATCCGCCCTACGTGGCGGCCAGCGATCCGCACCTGCGCCGGGGCGACCTGCGCTTCGAGCCCGATCTTGCCCTGAGTGCAGGCGCCGACGGCATGAGCGTGATCACCGCCCTGATCGATCAGGCCCAGACAGCCCTGGAGCCCGGCGGCTGGCTGATTCTGGAGCACGGCCACGAACAGGGCCCGGCCGTTGCAGCGCGGATGCGCGAGGCCGGCCTGGAAGAGCCTGCCACCCGCCAGGACCTGGCCGGTCTCGATCGGGCCACCCTGGCTCGCCGTTGTCGGGCAGCGGGCACAATGGATCGCAATCTTGTGTGCCGATGACCGGTCCACTTTCTATCGTCCGCTACGAGTCTGCGCCAAAATGACCAAGCAACTGGCCCTGCGCCTGCTAGTGATCGCCGTATTCCTGGCCGCCCTGGCGGCTTTTTTTGCCCTTGATCTGGGCCAGTACTTCAACCTGGAAACGCTGCGCGTCCAGCGCGACAGGCTGCTGGGCTTCACCGAGCAGAATCTGGCGCTGGTGCTGTCGGGCTTCATGCTGATCTACATTCTCATGGCTGCTCTGTCGCTGCCCGGGGCTGCGGTCCTGACCATCGCCGGCGGCGCCTTGTTCGGCGTGGCGCTGGGTACCGTCGCGGTCTCGTTTGCCAGCAGCATCGGCGCGACACTGGTGTTTCTGGCCGCCCGTTTCCTGTTTCGCGACGCGATCCAGAAACGCTTCGGACGGCGCCTGAAGGCGATCAACGAGGGGGTCAAGCGCGACGGCGCCTTTTACCTGCTGGCCCTCAGGCTGGTGCCCGCTTTTCCGTTCTGGGTCATCAACCTGGTCATGGCCTTGACGCCCATCCGCACCTGGACCTATTACTGGGTCAGCCAGCTGGGCATGCTGCCGGCCACCGTTGTTTACGTCAATGCCGGCACCCAGCTGGCCCAGATCGAGTCGACCGGCGACATCCTCTCGCCCGGCCTGATCGGTGCCTTCGCCCTGCTCGGCCTGCTGCCGCTGCTGCTGCGCTGGTTTCTGCGCCTGCTCCGTTATCGCAAGGTCTATCGCGACTTCGCCAAGCCCGCCCGATTCGACTACAACCTGGTGGTCATCGGCGCCGGTGCCGCCGGGCTGGTCTCGGCCTACATCGGCGCCACCGTCAAGGCCAAGGTCGCCCTGATCGAAAAGAACAAGATGGGCGGCGACTGCCTCAACACCGGCTGCGTGCCGTCCAAGGCGCTGATCCGCACCGCCCGCCTGATGGCCGAAGCCCGCGCCAGCCAGCGCTACGGCATTCACCATATGAGCGCCGAGTTCGACTTCGCTCAAGCCATGGCGCGCGTGCGCCGGATCATCGCCAAAATCGAGCCGCACGACTCGCCGGAACGCTACCGCGCCATGGGCGTGGACGTGATTGAAGGCACCGCCAAGCTGGTTTCGCCGTGGGAGGTCGAAGTCGACGGGCGGCGCTTGAGCGCGCGCGCCATCGTGCTCGCCACCGGGGCCGAGCCGCTGGTGCCGCCCCTGCCCGGGCTGGCCGACAGCGGCTACCTGACCAGCGACACGCTGTGGGATCTGGAAACGCTGCCCGAGCGCCTGGTCGTCCTCGGCGGCGGACCGATCGGCTGCGAACTGGCCCAGGCTTTCGCCCGGCTCGGCTCCAAGGTCACCGTGGTCGAGATGAGCGACCGGCTTTTGCCGCGCGAGGATTCCGATGCCGGCAGCCTGCTGACCCAGCACCTGGTCGAAGAGGGCGTGACCGTTGCCACCAGCCACCAGGCGCTGCGCGTCGACAACGCCAGAACACTGGTCTGTCGCCACGAGCAAAGCGAGGTGCGGCTGGAATTCGATCGCCTGCTGGTCGCCCTGGGCCGCAAGCCGCGCACCGAGGGCTACGGGCTGGATCAGCTCGGCGTGCAGCTCACCGAGCAGGGCCGGATCGATACCGACCGCCTGCAGGCCACCAACTTCCCCAACGTTTACGTCTGCGGCGATGCGGCCGGACCGTACCAGTTCACCCACGTCGCGGCTCACCAGGCCTGGACGGCCGCGGTCAACGCGCTGATCCGGCCTTTCTGGTCCTTTCGCACCGACTACCGGGTCATCCCGTGGGTGACCTTTACCGACCCGGAAGTCGCGCGCGTCGGCTTGAACGAGCAGGAGGCCAGGGAGCGCGAAATCGACGTCGAAGTCACCACTTACCGTCTCGATGACCTGGATCGCGCCATCGCTGAAAGCGAGGACTACGGCTGGGTCAAGGTACTGACCGAACCTGGAAAGGACCGCATCCTGGGCGCAACGCTGGTCGGCTCCCGTGCCGGTGAGATGCTGGCCGAATTCGTGCTGGCGATGAAGCATGGACTGGGTCTGAACAAGATTCTGGGCACCATCCACGTCTACCCGACCTGGGCTGAAGCCAACAAGTTCGCGGCCGGGGAATGGAAGAAGGCCCATCAGCCGGAAACCGCGCTGCGCTGGGCCCGGCGCTTCTTCGCCTGGCGGCGCGGCCGGGCCGATAGCGACCGATGATCGATCCGGGTCTGCAGCGTCTGCTCAGCGCTGCTTTCGGCATTGCCCTGGCCGGCGTCGTGCTCTATGCCGGCCTGCAGTTGATCGACCCCGCCACCCCGGCGCTGATCGCCGCCGGCCTGGGGCTTTGTGCACTCGCCCCGCTGATGTTCCTGCTGCGCGCCGGCCAAACCAGCCCAAGACAGCACCCGGTGCTGGTGTCATCGCTGTGCGGGCTGGGCTGCGTGATGATCATGATCGGCATCCAGCGCCACGGTGACCAGCACCAGCCGATTTTGGTCATCGCTTTGCTGGTCCTGATCGCCTGGATGGGCTATCAGCGAAAAATCTGGCGGGCGCCCGGCCCCCAAGATCATCCCGACGGTCCGGAATGAAACCGACGCGGTCGCTGCAGCCGGCGCCTCCGCGGTATGATTGCCTTCCTACAAGGGGAAATCACGCCAGAGGGCTGAATGAACGAGCACCGCGAACCGCCAGCGGTTTCTGCCGACGACCTCCACGACCATATCCGCCACTACCAGGAGCTGGTGGGCAGCGATATTCAGTTCGCCTTTCAGACGATTGTCGATGCGCGCGAGCTGGAGGTGGTCGCGTTCGAGGCCCTGGTCCGCGGCCTGCATGGCGAGGCGGCGGCCAGGGTGATCAGCCGAATTGCGCAAAAAGACCGCTTTGCCTTCGACCAGGCCTGCCGCATTCGGGCGCTCGAGGCGGCCGCGCGCGACGACATCGATCTGGACCTGCACCTCAACTGCGCCGAGATTCGGTTGGCCAACGTCAACCTAGTCTGCGAAATCACCCATCACATGGCCCGACGCTACCGCATCGACAGCGAGCGGATCGTTCTGGAAATCGGCAGCGTCGAGCGACTGGGAACCCGGCCTCAGCTGGCCGATATCGGCGCCATCTTGAAGACCGCCGGATTGCGCGCGCTGGCCGACAACGTCGGTCGCCACCACGCCGACCTGAGCGCGCTGGCGGCTTTTCGCCCCGATCAGATCAAGCTCGATCGGGCCCTGACCGCAGACATTGAGCGCTCGCCGGAGCGCCAGGCGGTGGTGCGCGGCTGCTTGAGCCTGTGCCGGGACCTGGGCGTCCGCCTGATCGCCGGGGGCATCGAGACCGCCGGCGAATTCAGCTGGCTGCAAGAAGCCGGGGTCGACTATTTCCAGGGTTTTTATTTCACCCAGCCGGACCTGGACGCCGATCGGCGGCGCTCACGCACCCTTTTCTGACGGCGCCAGCCAGGGCGGTGGCGGCAGGCCCCGCTCGGCCAGGAAATCGTGACTGAACAGTTTCGAGGCATAGCGCGCCGCCGAGTCGCACAGAATCGTGACGATGGTCTTGCCCGGCCCGAGTTCCTGGCCTAAGCGAATGGCACCGGCGACGTTGATCGCGCTTGAAGCGCCAACGAACAGGCCCTCGCGTCCGATCAGATCCCAAAGCACCGGCACCAGCTCGACGTCGGGAATATTGAACGCATCGTCGATGAGCGCACCCTCAAGGTTGCCGGTGACGCGATTCTGGCCGATGCCCTCGGTGATGGAACTGCCGCTGGAGCGCATTTCTCCGTGCTTGACCCAGTGAAAAACCCCGGCTCCGTCGGGGTCGGCCGCCGCGATCACCACCCCGGGATGCTTTTCCTTGAGCCACAGCGAGACCCCGGCCAGCGTGCCGCCGGTGCCGACCGCGCAAATAAAGCCGTCGATGGCGCCATCGGTCTGGGCCCAGATCTCGGGGGCCGTGGAGCGCATGTGGCCGGCGCGGTTGGAGAGATTGTCCCACTGGTTGGCGTAGAACACGCCGTGCTCGCAGCTCAGCGAATCGGCCAGGCGACGGGCCTGGTGGACATAGTTTTGCGGATCCCGATAGGGCACAGCGGGAACGGTCTTGAGTTCAGCCCCCATGCTCGCCAGGGTTGCCTTCTTTTCTTCCGACTGCGTCTCGGGCATGACGATCAGGGTGCGCAGCCCAAGGGCGTTGCCGGCCAGCGTCAGTCCGATACCCGTATTGCCCGCCGTGCCCTCCACCACCAGCCCACCGGCTTCGATTCGACCGGCGGCTAGGGCGTCTTGGAGCATGTAGCGGGCGGCGCGATCCTTGACCGATCCGCCGGGGTTCATGAATTCGCACTTGCCGTAGATTTCGCACCCGGTCAGCTCCGAGGGCCCGCGCAGGCGAATCAGCGGCGTATTGCCGACGGCTTGGAGAAAATCTTGCGGCGTGCTCATGGGCCCCAGTCTAGCGTGCAGCGCATCACGATCGAGCAGTGACCGCACAACGTGATGACAAATCCACCCGCAGCAGGTATTGTTCCCAGCCTGTTCTCTTGCCGATCCGGAGATTGCCTTGCGTCTTGCCCTGCTTGTGCTCACGCTGCTCGCGCCGTGTGCTCTGTCCGCCAACGAGCTGCGCCAGCCGGCGCCCGACGCGCACGCCCTGGTCGGGGTACGCATCGTCGCTGCTCCCGGTCAGGTCATCGAGTCCGGCACCATCGTCATCCGCGACGGCATCATCGAAGCCGTTGGCGCGGATGCCGGCGTCCCGCCCGATGCGCGCGTGTTTGAATTCAGCCGCGAGGATGGGCAAGACCCGATGGTCGTCTATCCCGGCCTGATCGAACCTTACCTGCCCGTTGACCTGGACGAACCGGAAAACGACGACGTACCCGCCGGGCGTCACCATCTGATCCACCCCGACCGCCGCGTTTCGGCCGCTGACTGGCCGAATGATCGCATCGATGAGCTGCGCGAGGCCGGCTTCACCACCGCCCTGATCGCCGCTGACCACGGGCTGGTGCGGGGCCACGGGGTGATCGCCAACACCGGCGAAGGCGGCCTGAGCGGCAACCGCCTGGCAGGCGATTTCGGACAATTCGTCAGTTTTGCCGAGCGCGCCGAGGGCCGCACGTTTCCCAACTCGCTGATGGGCGCCGTGGCCCTGGTCCGCCAGACCCTGGACGACGCGCGCTGGCAGGCCCAGGCCCGGGACGCCCTTGAGCGCAACCCGGCCCAGGCCCGGCCCGAGTGGCTGGAAGGCCTGGACGACCTGCGTCCGGCGCTGGCCGGCGCCACGCCCATGGTGTTCGAGTCCCAGGACCTGCTCGATACCCTGCGCATACTGGAATTCATACCGCGCGGCGATATCGACCTGGCCATCGTCGGGCACGGCGCCGAATACCAGCGTCTGGAAACATTGGCCCAGCGCCCGGTGCGACATATTCTGCCGCTGAATTTCCCGGATACACCGGATATCGAACAAGGCAAGGAGCGCGACGTCGCGCTGGAAGTCCTGCGCCACTGGCACCAGGCGCCGGAAAACCCGGCCCGCTTGCTCGCGGCCGGGGTTCCGCTGATGTTTACCGCCCACGGCTTGTCCTCGCCCGGCCAGCTTTACGCGCGCCTGGCCGAGGCGGTCGAGCGCGGCCTGGACGCCGACGCCGCGCTGGCCGCGGTCACCACCGAGCCGGCGCGCTGGCTGGGCCTGGAGAACCGGGCCGGCCGTATCGGCCCCGGGATGATGGCCAACCTGATCGTGGTCGAAGGCGAACTGCTGACCGAAAATCCCGCCATCAACGAGGTCTGGGTCGACGGACAGCGCCACGTGCTGGCCTCGCTGGAACCGCCGGCGGTCGATCCTGCCGGCCGCTGGGATCTGGTTCTGGGCCTGGGCGGCATGGGCGATGTTGAAGCCACCCTGGCGCTGGAGGGCGCGCCCACGAACATGACCGGCACGCTCAGCGCCATGGGCAACGAGAGCCCCTTGAAGGACGTCCGGGTCAGCGGCGAGCGCGTCACCGCCACCATCGACGGCGGACGCTTCGGCGGCAGCGGCACGATATCGATTCGTCTCGACATCGACGGCGATCGAGCCCGCGGCAGCGGCAGCGGACCGTTTGGCGAATTCAGCGTGCGCGGGAAGCGCAGCGCCCTTCCCGACCAGGAAAAGGAGGCCATCTGATGCGACGAATGACGCTTGCCCTGGCCGTTGCCGCCCTCGTCAGCCTGCCCGCCGTGGCCGACTGGACGCCCGATATCGAGGCCTGGAACAGCCCCCCGCCGCCGCAGCCAGGGGCCGTGATCGTGCGCGGCGCCACCGTCTGGACGGCCACCGATGACGGCATTGCTGAAAACGTCGACCTGCTGGTTCGCGACGGCCGCATCGCCGCCATCGGAGAATCCCTCGACGCACCCGCCAACGCGGTCGAAATCGATGCCAGCGGCATGCACGTCACCCCCGGCATCATCGACGCCCACTCGCATGCAGCCATCATCGGCGGGGTCAACGAATCCTCGCGCATCAGCACCGCAGACGTGCGCATCCGCGACGTCATCGACGCAGAGTCGATCAACATCTACCGCCAGCTGGCCGGCGGCGTGACCGCGATCAACCTGCTGCACGGTTCGGCCAACGCCATCGGCGGCCAGATGGCGGTGATCAAGATGCGCTGGGGAGCGCCGCCGGAAGATTTGGTGTTTGAGGCGGCTCGGCCCGGCATCAAGTTCGCCCTGGGCGAAAACCCCAAGCAGAGCAACTGGAGCAACGACACCCCGCGCTATCCGCAGACCCGCCAGGGCGTGGAGCAGGTCATCCGCGAAATGTTTCAGCAGGCCGCCGACTACCGCGCCGCCCACGAAAACCATCCGCGCGGGCGCGCCGGGCGCGAGCGCGTGCCGCCCAGGCCCGACCACCGCCTGGCCGCGGTGGCCGAAGTCATTTACGGCGAGCGCGACGTCCACAGCCACGCCTACCGGGCCGACGAAATGCTGGCCCTGATGCGCATCGCCGAGCAGTTCGACTTCACCATCCGCACCTTCCAGCACGTGCTCGAAGGCTACAAGATCGGGCCACAGTTGGCCGCGCACGGCGCCGGTGCTTCGGTCTTCATCGACTGGTGGGCGTTCAAGCAGGAAGCCATCGACGCGATCGGCTTCAATCCCGCGCTGATGCACCGCGCCGGCGTGCTCACCGGACTGCATTCGGACAACCCGGAGCTGGCCCGCAGAATGAACCTGGAAGCGGCCAAAGCGGTGCGCTACGGCGGCCTGGATCCGCACACCGCGCTTCAACTGATTACCGCCTTCCCCGCCGATCAGCTCGGCGTGGGCGCGCGCACCGGCCGCCTGGCCCGGGGCCTGGACGCGGATTTCGTGATCTGGAACGGCCATCCGCTGTCGGTCTACAGCCGGGTTGAGCAGACCTGGGTCGACGGGCGCCGCTACTTCGACCGCGCCGCCGATCAACGCATGCGCGAAGCGCTCGCCGCCGAGCACGCGCAGCTACTCGCCCTGGCCAAGGCCGAAGAGGAAGAAACCGCAGACGGGGATGACGCAAACGCTAGCCAGCCAGACCCGACGAAAGACGAATCCGCACCAGGGCAACGCCGTCGGACGATGAACTTTGCCACCCACTTGACCGGCTACCGCGCATCCGAACTGGACCACGATGAATACTGCATCCTCCATGATCACTGAAACCCGTTCCCTGCTGATCCTATTCGCCCTGCTGCTGGCCGCGCCGACCGCAGCCAAGACCACCGCGCTGGTCGGGGCCACGGTGCATCCGGTCAGCTCCGAACCCATCGACAACGCCGTCGTGCTGATCGAGGACGACCGCATCCAGGCGGTGGGCGCTGATCTCAGCGTGCCCGACAACGCCACTGTCGTCGATCTGGCCGGCCTGCACCTGTACCCGGGCTTCGTTCACCCGGCCACGCAGCTTGGCCTGACCGAGATCAGCAGCGTGCCGGGCAGCGTCGACACCGCTGAAATGGGCTCGATCAACGCCGCCATTAGAGCCGAGGTCGCGGTCAACCACGACTCGGCGCTGCTGCCGGTCGCGATCGCAGGTGGTGTCCTCAACGCCCACGTCATGCCCGCCGGGGGCCTGCTGCGCGGGACATCGGCCGTATTGCGCCTGGACGGCTGGAGCTGGGAGG
>JBMCIV010000032.1:0-9019 GCA_048616735.1 Wenzhouxiangella sp.
GCAGGGTCTTGCCGGTGCCGGGGGGGCCAACCATCAGAATGCCCTTGGGAATGTGGCCGCCCAGGCGCTGAAACTTGGCCGGTGAGCGCAGGAAGTCGACCAATTCGGTCACCTCGTCCTTGGCCTCTTCGCAGCCGGCCACGTCCTGGAACGTGACCTTGACCTGGTCTTCGCCCTGCAGCTTGGCGCGCGACTTGCCGAAGCTCATCGCCCCGCCGCGGCCGCCCATGCCGCCGCCCTGCATCTGGCGCATGAAATACACCCACAGGCCAACCAGGACCAGCACCGGCAGCAGGCTTATCAGGATATCGACCATCAGCGAGCGCCCTTCAGGCTCGCGCGCCTCGATCTCGACCCGGTTGTCGAGCAGATCCTTGATCAGGCCGTCGTCGCGCGGGGCCAGCACCTGGAACTGACGACCGTCACGGGTAAACCCGGTAATGCTCTTGGCCCCCGCGCTTTCCTGGATCTGGACCCGATCCACCGCGCCGCTGCGGACCTCTTCGAGAAACATCGAATAGGTCATCTCGTTGGGCTGTTCTGGCGGCTGCGAGTAGTAGTTGAACACGCTCATCAGGACCATCGCGATCACGATCCACATCAGCAGGTTCTTGGCGAAGTCACTCAACGGCTTTCTCCAGTTCGAGTCGGTAATCGACAGACCCTTATTGTACGGTAAGGGCGTGATGGCTCCAGGGGATCAGACGCGTCCCGTGGCAACCAGGTAAACCTCCCGGCTTTCAGGTCGGGAGGCGGACGGTTTGCGCACCTTGACCGAGCGAAAGGATCGACGGAACTCGGTGAGCACCCCGTCAAACCCGGCGCCCTGAAACACTTTGACCACGCAGCGACCGGAAGGCTCCAGCCAATCGCACGCAAAGGCCAGCGCCAGTTCGGCCAGGTCGATGCTGCGAGCCTGATCGGCCGGCGCGATCCCCGATAGGTTGGGGGCCATGTCGGAGAGTACAAGATCGACCTTGCGCCCGTTAAGCCGATCTTCAAGCGCGGCCAGAACCCGATCTTCGCGGAAGTCACCCTGCAGGAAGTCCACTCCGGGCAGCGGCTCCATGGCCAGAACGTCCAGGGCGATCACCAGGGCCTCGTCGTCGAGCACCTGCCGGGCCACCTGCGACCAGCTGCCCGGGGCTGCGCCCAGGTCCACAACCCGCCGCGCTCCGCGCAGCACGCGATCTTTTTGATCGAGCTCCAGCAGCTTGTAGGCGGCGCGTGCGCGGTAGCCTTCTTCCCTGGCCCGACGCACGTAGGGATCGTTCTGCTGGCGGTTTTTCCAGGCTTTGCTCAAGGGCGAAGACTCCTGTCGCTTTCGCGCATGAAAGCGCTCAAAATCGTTACACTGGCGCCAGATTATCATCAGGAAGACCATGGCTTTGACCAACACCCAACGCAAGTATCTGCGCGGTCTGACCCACGACCTTGATCCGGTGGTCATGGTGGCCGACAAGGGCTTGAGCGAAAACGTGCGCTCGGAAATCGAGCAGGCCCTGACCCATCACGAGCTGATCAAGGTCAAAGTTCGCGCCGAGCGCGACCAGCGCCGGGCGTGGATCGAGGAGATTGCCGCCCTGACCGGCGCCGAAGTGGTTCACCAGATCGGCCAGGTGGCCTGCTACTATCGCCGCCATCCCAAAAAGCCGGTTCTCGCCCTGCCCCGCTGACGGCGAACCGACCCAGGCCATGCTGAATCTGACCGAGCACCAGCCCGGCAACCATCATTTCATCCGCCGGATCGACGACGACGGCGTCATGATCAACGACCAGCGCTTTTCATCCAGCGTCCTTGTCGGCGCTCGCCTGCTGCGCGACGACTGGCCGGTACAGGCGCTGTCCGACCTCGACGAGCACACCATCGAGCCGCTGCTGGCGCTGCAGCCGGAGCTGGTTGTCATTGGCGTGGGTTCCCGGCCACAGTTTCCCGACGCGCGCATCCAGCAGCTGTTTTTCCGCCACGCCATCGGCCTGGAGTGCATGACCCTGGTCGCGGCGGCGCGCACCTTCAACATCCTGATGAGCGAGAATCGCCGGGCGCTGGCCGGGCTGATTCTGCCCGGCCCAACCATCCCAAGCGACTGACATCTGGAGATTCTCGAACATGCATCGTTTTTGTCGATCGGCGTTTTCTTCCACCCTGCTCTTCGTGCTGGCAGCGCTGTGGGCGCTGGTTCCTGCGCTCGCCCAGCAAGCCCCCGAACGCGTCCAGCAGGGCAACCTGGTCATGGAGAACATTCCCGAAATACCGGCCGACGTGCGCGAGCGCCTGCGCCAGTACCAGAACGTGCGCTCGGCCTCGCTGTCGGATTTCGCGCCCGACGGCGGCATCTACATCCTCACCCGCTTCGGCGAAACCAGCCAGATTCACCACGTGGCCGAGCCGTTGGGGATGCGGCGCCAGGTGACGTTTTTCAGCGAGCGCACCGGCGGCGCGAGCGTGCGTCCCGACGGCTCCGGTCAGTTCATGTTCAGCCGTGACGTCGGCGGCGACGAGTTCTACCAGGGCTTTCTGTTCGATCCGCAAACCGGCACCTCGACCCGGTTCACCGAAAGCGGGACTCGCAATCAGGGCTTTGCCTGGTCAGAAGACGGCAAGCGGGTGGCCTGGGCCTCGGCAACCTGGGACCAGCCCGACTACACGATCTGGGTCGCAGACCCGTCGGATCCTGCCACGCGGCGCCAGCTGATCCAGGCCGAGGGCGCGACCGCACCGCGCGAGTGGTCGCCGGACGGCAGCCGACTGCTGCTTGGGCGCTACATCTCGATCAACGAATCACGCCTGTTTCTGTTTGATCTGGACAGCGGCGAGATGACCCAGATCCAGCCGGATCGCCAGGTCGCCTACGGGGCGGCGCGTTTTTCATCCGACGGCTCGGAGCTGTTCGTGGTCAGCGACGCCGGGGCCGAATTCCGTCGGGTTCTGGCGATCGATCTGGCCTTGGGCGAGGAGCGCGTGGTGGTTGAACATCCCTGGGACGTTCAGGCCATGGACATTTCGCCCGACGGCCGGCTGATGGCCTACACCATCAACGCCGGCGGAATCTCGGAGCTGCACCTGCTAGATCTGGCCAGCGGCCAGGCACTGCCGGGGCCGGAACTCCCGGCCGGACTGATCGGCAGCGTGCGCTTCAGCCCGGACGGCCAGCGCCTGGGCTTCAGCCACAGCTATGCCGGCTCGCCCGGCGATGCCTGGACCTTCGAACCGGCCAGCGGCGAGCTCAAGCGCTGGACCGAATCCGAAGTCGGCGGCCTGGACACCTCGCGCTTCCGCGCACCTGATCTGATCCGTTACGAGAGCTTCGACGGACTGGAAATCCCGGCCTTTGTCCACCGTCCCGACGCCGGCGGCCCGCACCCGGTCATCATTTCCATCCACGGCGGGCCGGAAAGCCAGGCGCGACCGGGCTTCAGCTCTACGTTCATGTACTGGGTCCATGAGCTGGGCGCGGCCGTGGTGGTGCCCAACGTGCGCGGCTCCTCGGGCTACGGGAACGAGTACGTCAATCTCGACAACGCCCTTTTACGCGAGAATTCGGTGCTGGATATCGGGGCGCTGCTCGACTGGATCGCCGAGCAACCCGACCTGGACGAGGACCGGGTGGTGGTTTACGGCGGCTCCTACGGCGGCTACATGGTGCTGGCCAGCCTGGTGCACTACTCCGACCGCCTGGCGGGCGGGGTCAATATCGTCGGGATCTCCAATTTCGTGACCTTCCTGGAAAACACCGCCGGCTACCGGCGCGATCTGCGCCGGGCCGAGTACGGCGACGAACGCGATCCGGAGGTGCGCGAAGCGCTGGAAGCGATCTCGCCGTCGAACAACGCCGAGCGCATCACCGCCCCGCTGTTCATCATCCAGGGTGCCAACGACCCGCGCGTTCCCGCCTCCGAGGCCGAGCAGATCCTGAAAGCCGTGCGCGCAGCCGGCGGCAATCCCTGGTATCTTCTGGCGCTGGATGAGGGCCATGGATTCGCGCGTCAGTCCAACCGCGAATTCCGCGCCCAGGCCGAAACCCTATTCCTGATCGAGGTGCTGGGACTGGATCCCTGAGCGCAATCCAAATGATTGCAGGGCGGCAGCTTTAGCCGCCCTGCTCTTCGATCTGCCGGCGCTGGCGTTCAGCGGCCTCGTCGATGACCTGCTCGACGCCCTCGGCCCGCTCCAGGGCGTCTCGCTGGGGCGCCAGCAGATCCCGGGACTCGGTCTCGTCACCGCCGCAGGCGGTCAGAAAACCGATCATCAAGAGCATGGAGAGCCAGCGTTTCATGCCCGCAGTCTAGCCGCCGCGCGCCGTTGTGTCATCCCCCGACGATATACTGGCGCGCCAGCCTGGCCGTTCCGCAAGCAATCTCGAGGTGCCCTGTTTCCATGACAACCCACGATGTCGAAAACCAGCCCGAGCCGTTAAGTCATTACAACGCCTATGGCGGCGATCGCGCGCTGCGCGAAGCGGTGGCCGCGGAAGGCGCAAGCGGCTGGGAAGACAAGCTACTGGCCTACGGCGAGATTGCCGGTCACGAGATGCTCGAACTGGGCGAGTTGGCCAACCGCTACGAGCCCAGCCTGAGAACCCATGACCGCTACGGCCATCGCATCGACCAGGTCGAATTCCACCCCAGCTATCACCGGCTGATGGAACTGGGCATCGGCCACGGTCTGGCCTCGCTGACCTGGAGCCAAAAGCCCGGCGCGCGCGTCGCCCGCTCGGCGCTGATGTACCTGCACAACCAGTTCGAAGCCGGCACCATGTGCCCGATCACCATGACCCATGCCGTGATCCCGGCGCTGCGCCTGCAGCCGGAAATCGCCCGGACCTGGGAACCGCGCGTTCTGACCGAAGTCTACGATCCCCGCTTTCGGCCGGCCGAAGAAAAAACCGGCGTCACTTTCGGCATGGCGATGACCGAAAAGCAGGGCGGCTCGGACGTGCGCGCCAACGCCACGCGTGCCACCGCCCTGGATCAGGCCGGGCCCGGCCAGGCCTACGAGCTGGTGGGCCACAAGTGGTTCTGCTCGGCGCCCATGTCCGACGCCTTCCTCAGCCTGGCCCAGACCCGCGAGGGCTTGAGCTGCTTTCTGGTGCCGCGCTGGCGTCCCGACGGCAGCGTCAACCCGATCCACATCCAGCGCCTCAAGGACAAACTGGGCAACCGCTCCAACGCTTCTTCGGAAATCGAGTATCCGGGCACCTGGGCGCAGCTGATCGGCGAACCCGGCCGCGGTGTGGCCACCATCATCCGCATGGTTGCCGAAACCCGGCTCGACTGCGTCATCGGTTCGGCCTCGCTGATGCGCCAGGCCGTCGCTCAAGCCGTCCATCACTGCAGCCAGCGCCAGGCCTTCGGTCAAAGCCTGGCCCGCCAGCCGCTGATGATGAAGGTGCTGGCCGACCTTGCCCTGGAGTCGGAAGCCGCCCTGCGTCTGGCGCTGCACCTGGCCCGGCGCTTCGAGCTCGCCGCGCAGGGCGACGAGTTCTCTGAACTGCTCGCGCGCATCGCCACGCCGGTGGCCAAGTACTGGGTCTGCAAGCGCGCGGTCGGCGTGGTCAACGAAGCCCAGGAATGCATGGGCGGCGCCGGCTACGTCGAAGAGTTCATCCTGCCGCGGCTGTATCGCGAAGCACCGGTCAACGCAATCTGGGAAGGCTCGGGCAACATCCAGTGCCTGGACGTTCTGCGCGCGGTCGGGCGCGAGCCGCGCTGCCTGGACGCCTTGATGGCGGCAATCGAACCCCAGGCGGAGCAAAGCGATGCGCTCGCGGCCTGCCGGCAACGCATCCTGGCCCGGTTTCGCGCCGGCTACGGGCTGGAGGCCGATGCGCGCAGTATCGTTCAGGACATCGCGCTGGCCCTGCAGGCCAGTATCCTGCTCGAAAGCGGCAGCGAGTCGGTCGCGGCGGGGTTCGTTGACAGCCGGCTGGTTCAGCGCTGCGGCCTGTTGTTCGGCCAGGGGCCGGACAGCGTGGACTGCGTCAGCCTGATCGAGCGCGCCCGGCCGGTCGCTGCGCCGGGCTGACCCATGGTTTCATTCTGCGATCGCCAACGGCCGCATCTGCTCGTCGACCGCCACCATCACCAGAGATCCCTCTATGGCCAGTTCGCTGGTGCCGGCGGCGGCATCTTCGATCAGCATGCGCACCTGCAGCGTCATCGAGCTGGTGCCGACGCGGACCACCTCGGCGACCAGCTCGACGATGGCACCCTGCGGAATGGGCACCTTGAAGTCAACCCGATCCATCGACACCGTGACCACCTGGCAGTGGGCATAGCGGGTCGCGGCGAAAAACGCGACCTCGTCCATCCACTGCAGCGCGCAGCCGCCGTAGAGCGTGCCCAGGGGGTTGGTATGCTGCGGAAAGACCAGCCGCGTGATGCGGGTGGTCGAGCGCTGCTGACGATGTGAATCAACCGACATTGATGAATTGTAGCCCAGCGTAGAATGACGCCATGAACATCCGGGCCATGCAATACCTCGTCACCCTGGCCGACGTGCGCCACTTCAGCAAGGCGGCCGAGCGCTGCTTTGTCAGCCAGCCGACCCTGAGCACGCAGATCCGCAAGCTCGAGGAGGAGCTGGGCGTCCAGCTGGTCGAACGCTCGCCGCGCCACGTGATGCTGACCCGGGTCGGCGAGGAAGTGGTGGCCCGCTGCCGCACCATCCTGACCGAGGTCGAGTCCATGCGCGCGATCGCCCGGCGCTCGCTGGACCCGGAAAGCGGCCTGCTGCGCATCGGCATCTTCCCGACCCTGGCGCCCTATCTGCTGCCCCACGTGGTCCCGACCATCCGTCGCCGCTTCCCCCGGCTGACGCTGCGCCTGTTCGAGGAGAAAACCGAGGACATCCTCGACATGCTCGCCCAGGGGCGGCTGGACGCCGGCCTGCTGGCGCTTCCGGTCGGCAGCGATCAGCTGGTCGCCCGGACGCTTTTCGAGGAGCCATTCGTGGTGGCCATGCCCGAGGGTCACAGCCTGAGCGAGCGCAAGGAACTGGCCATGGCCGACCTGGAAGACCAGGAACTGCTGCTGCTCGAAGACGGGCACTGCCTGCGCGAGCACGCCCTGGAGGTCTGCCAGATGACCGGCGCGCACGAGAAACTCGACTTTCACGCCACCAGCATGGAGACCCTGCGCCAGATGGTGGCAGCCAACACCGGTATCACCCTGATGCCGGTTCTGTCGGTTAAGCCGCCGGTGGCGCCGACCGAAAACCTGGTCACGCGGCCGTTCGGCCGTAACGGGCCTAAACGAACCATCGCCATGATCTGGCGCAAGAGTTCAGCGCTCAGCGACTTCCTCGAGCAGATCGCCGAAATATTTGCCGGCATCGAGCCGGCGCTGCTGCGCCCCTGAGCGCTGGCCAGCTTCAGTCCGTTTCCGGCTCGGCCAGAAGGTCTTCGAGGCGGCGGGTCATGGTCTCGAACTTGGCGCTGCCGAGGGCAAACTGCCACGGCGACAGCCGAGCATCGACGGCAGCGGCGTCGGCCAGCAGACGGTCGCTGTCCGCGTCTTCCAGCGCTTGCCCGGCCGGCACCGCCTCGGGCTCGGCCGAGACCGAGAAGTGCGCCCACGCCCCGGCCTCGTCGACAAACAGATCGACGACGAAATTGAGCCCGTCCCGGGTCACGTACAGCGCGCGCACGGCATCGTCCGGAACGTCCTCGTGCCGGCGGACGTCTTCCAGCGTGACGTTGGCCAGGCCGTTGGCCACGGGACGAATTTCCCAGCGCGGCAGGGCTTCGCGGCCCTCGGGCACGTCCAGCAGCACCCACTGGTCACCGTCCTCGTCAGCCGGTCGCAGGCGCACCCGGTCACCGTCCGGATGGACGATGGTGACTTCGGCCAGCTCGGTGGCCGGGATGTCCATGACGCTGCGCTCCAGCCAGCCGACCGCCGTCGGCGGCGCCTCCAGCGGCTGGTCGGTCAGCCAGCTCTGGGCCTGATCGACCAGCCGCGCATAGCGCCCGCCCGTGGCCTCGTCACGGTCGCCCAGGATGACGCCCGGCAGGTCCGTACCGGGAAAGGAAACCCGCAGGCCGCGCGCTTGCTCCTGATCCAGATTGCTCAAACCCAGGCGCGGGTACCAGTCTTCCAGCGACGTCCTCGGCTCGGCCCGATTGGCCTCGGCCAGTTCGCGCAGCAGGCCATGGACGCGCCGGAAATCGGCCTCGTAGCCGGCGCGATTGTCGACCCGCCAGCGCTCCCGGTCGCGGCGCAGCCGGGCGACCAGCGTCGGACCGGCCGCCTCGATATCGATCGCGTCGATGTCGTTGACCACCAAGCGCAGGCCGGGGACCAGCCGCTCGTCGGGCTCGATGGCGCGATCTTGGCGCGTGCCGGTGAACACCAGCGCGGCGAGCATGGCCGCCAGGGTGATCACGCCCAGAACCACCACGCTGCGCGCGCTCATGTCCGACCCTCTGCACGCGAGCGGCGGAAAGCGCGCCTGCGGCGCCAGGCCAGAACCAGCGCAAACACCGTGACCACCAGCGGCATCAGCACAATGTTGAGAACCTTGACGCGGGTACCCAAGGCCTCGATGTCACGATCCAGGTCGCGCCGAACCTGGCGCAACTGCTGTCGGATCTCCAGGCGCCGCGCCATGAAACGGTCAATCTCGGCCTCCTGCTCGGCGGTCAGCACGCTCAGATCGGCGTCTCCGCGCGCCTGCTGCAGCTCGTTGATGCGGCGTTCGGCCTCGGCCAGCTCGGATTCCAGGCTTTGCTCGGTCGCGCGCAGGCTCTGCTCGGCCGAGCGCCGCAGTTCGTTGACCAGGGTGAACGGTCGCGCCGACGTCGCGCGCCCGCGAATGCTGATCAGATCGGCGTTGCCCAGCAGGTTGTCGATGGCGTTGACAACGAAATCGGCGTTGTTGGCAAACGGGTCGAGCAGGCTGGTGCCGAAAAATTGCTGGCGCTGGACCCAGTAGCGATCGGCCAGGAAATCGGCGTCGGCGACCAGGATGGCGTCGAGCCGGCCGCTCGCCGGCCCCGCGCCGGCGTCGAGCGAGGCT
>JBMCIV010000033.1:0-8877 GCA_048616735.1 Wenzhouxiangella sp.
GCCGGCAAGCGGTCTGCGCGCAGCGGCAGCGACATCGTCAATCGCGGCCGCGGCCCGGGCAGGCCCGCCGCGTCGCGCGCGCCAAACAGGCTCAGGCGATGCTGGGAGGGCGCGGGCTGCAGCGACTCCCCGGGCTCGATGTTGCCCAGCTGGGCACGCGCGCCCGTCCCCAGGGTCAGGGCGAGCGCGAGCATCAGGCTGTAGAGCAAAAAGCGCATCGGTTTCGGTTTTAAGGTCGCTGCAGTGTTGTTGGAGCGGCAAATGAACGATAAGTTCTGGTTAGTTTCAGTCTAGCAGAAGCAAGCGGGGGCCGCCTCTCAGCCGGGCCAAATGAAAAACGCCGGGCTCGAGGCCCGGCGCTTGAGGTTCAGATCGTTCCGAGGGGCGTTCGGTTACTTGATCTTGGCTTCCTTGTACATCACGTGCTTGCGCACTACCGGGTCGTATTTCTTGAACTCCAGCTTCTGCGGCGTGTTCTTTTTGTTCTTGTTGGTGGTGTAGAAATGACCGGTTCCGGCCGATGAGACCATTCTGATCTTGTCGCGAGCGCTACCTGCCATGCTGACTCTCCTTTAAATCTTTTCGCCGCGCGCGCGCATGTCGGCGAGCACCCGGTCGATTCCGTTCTTGTCGATTACACGCAGGCCCTTGGTGGACACGCGCAGCTTCACCCAGCGATTCTCGCTTTCGACCCAGAAGCGATGGCTGTGCAGATTCGGCAGCGAGCGCTTTCTGGTCCGATTGTTAGCGTGGGAGACGTTGTTGCCGACCAGCGGACGCTTGCCGGTCACCTGACACACTCGGGACATGACGATTCAATCCTGGCAAATGACGAGACTAGCCCGCCTTTATACCCCAGGATTCTGTGCGAATCAAGAACCGCGGCCGAAAAACCTGCGTTAACGCGCCGAATCCAGGTCGATTCGCCCCACCACCAGCTGATCGCCCGGCTCAAGCCCCAGCGCGGCCGCCCGGCCGGCGTTGAGTTCGAGCACGAACTGCGCCGGCCCGCGACTGGGATAGCTCGGACACGGCGAGCGTCGGCACGGGCGGGCGTTGGCGACGATGCTGACCACGCGCAGCTCGCGATCAAGGTAGATGATGTCCAGCGGTATCCGGGTATTCATCATCCAGAACGAGCGCGGGGCTTCGCGCCGGAACAGGAAGAACATGCCGCGATCGTCGGCCAGCTCGTCGCGAAACATCAGGCCCATGGCCCGCGACGAGTCGTCGGCGGCGACTTCGACCCAAAAGCGCTCGCCGTTGACTTCCACCCACGGCTGGTCAGCCTGGCAGGCGCTCAGCAGCAGGAGCGCGCACAGGGCAAGCCAGCATGGGCGAGGGGGAAATCGCATGGCGGGCATAGTACCCCGACCCGCAGCCGCGCAAAAGCGCTTTGGCCCGGGTGTCGCCATCAGCCCTCCAGCAGGGCTTTCAGGGCCGCGATATTGGCCTTGGCGTCATCGCTGCTGGGCTTGTTCTCACCGCCCCGGCCCGGCCAGTCGACCAGCTCGCTCGGCAGCTCGTCGAGGAATCGGCTGGGCTCGCACTGGCGGCTCTCGCGCTGGCGCCGGCGCGACCGGCAATGGCTGATGACCAGGCGGCGTCCGGCCCGGGTAATGCCGACATACATCAGCCGTCGCTCTTCTTCGATCTGGCCCTCGTCGATGCTTTTCTGGTGCGGCAGCAGGCCTTCCTCGCAGCCGGCCAACCACACCCGCGCAAACTCCAGCCCCTTGGCCGCGTGCAGGGTCATCATCCGGACCAGGTCGGCGCCGTCGTTGCGATCATCGTCCGGCCCGGCCACCAGCGAGACCCGCGCCAGCAGTTCCTGAGGCGTGTCCACGTCGCCGCCTAAGCGAGTGATCCAGCCGGCCAGGTCATCCAGGTTGCGACGCCGGCGGTCGGCTTTCTTCGGCTCGTCGTCCTGCCCGGTCAACCACTCCAGGTAGCCGACGTGATCCATCAGCTCGGCGAAAGTCGGGCCGATGTCGCTGAGCTCAGAACGCTCGATCCGATCGTTGAATTCGACCAGCAGGTTGGCGAATCCGCGGAATCCGCGCGCCGCGGTCTCGGTCAGCTCGTTTTGAAACAGCGGGTCGAGCGCGGCGGCAAACAGGCTCTGGCCGGTCGCATCGGCGTAGCGGCCAAGCCGGGCCATGGCGGTCGAGCCCAGGCCACGCCGCGGTGCGTTGGCCACCCGCAGGAAAGCCGGGTTGTCTTCCGGGTTGACCAGCAGGCGCAGATAGGCCAGACCGTCGCGGATTTCGCGCGCATCGAACCAGCTCGGACCACCCGAGACCAGATAGGGAATGCCGTGCTCGCGCAGCTGCTGCTCCAGCGCCCGGGCCTGGTGGTTGGAGCGATACAGCACGGCGCACTCACCCCAGGCCACCCGGCTGCCGTGATGAGCGCCGAGAATATCGCGCGCAATGCCCTCGGCCTCGTCGACCTCGTCGGCATAGGTCATGACGGTCAGGTTGTCGCCGGGGCCCAGCTCGCTCCAGAGCTTTTTTTCCAGCGCGTGCGGATTGCCGGCAATAACGGCGTTTGCCGCCTGGAGAATCTTGCCGGTGGAGCGATAGTTCTGCTCCAGCTTGACCACGGCCAGGTTGGGAAAATCAGCGGCCAGCAGGCTCAGGTTCTCGGGTCGGGCGCCGCGCCAGCCATAAATCGACTGGTCGTCGTCGCCGACGGCGGTGAACGCGCCGACATCACCCACCAGCTGTTGAACCAGTCGGTACTGCGAGGCGCTGGTGTCCTGGTACTCGTCGACCAGCAGGTAGGCCAGGCGCCGGCGCCAGCGGGTCCGGATCACCGGATCGGCCAGAAGCCTGGCCGGCAACGCGATCAAATCGTCGAAATCGACCGCATTCAGGGCGGCCAGCCGATCGCAGTATTCCCGGTAAAGGCGCGCGGCGCGGGCCTCGTTGTCGTCCCCGGCACCCGCCAGGGCGGCTTCGGGTTCTATGCCGGCATCCTTGTAGCGGCTGATACCGGCCTGGAGCGCGTAGACCAGGTCGTTCTTGGCCCCGGCCGGCAGCAGTTCGCGCACCAGGTCGGCGGCCGTGTGCTGGTCGAGAATGCTCAAACCCTTGCGCCGACCGCTCGCCTCGGGCTCTTCTCGCAGGATGCGCCAGCCCAGCGAGTGAAAGGTGCAGATGGTCAGGCCCTCGGCCCGACCGCGCTTTAAGCGCTTGCTCACGCGCGTCTTCATCTCGCGCGCGGCCTTGTTGGTAAACGTGATGGCCGCGATCCGGTCGGGCGGGTAATGGCCGCGATCGATCAGCCAGGCGATTTTTTCGGTGATCACCCGGGTTTTCCCCGAGCCCGCGCCGGCCAGCACCAGCAGGGGCGATTCCAGGTGCATGACCGCTGCCTTTTGCTGGGGATTGAGCCGGATCATCGAATCACTGTGGCGAAGGCGGGGGCGAGATTGTAGCCGATCGCGCATCGGTCACCCACAGCGCGCGCGATATACTGAGAAGCTATGAATCGAACCGCATTGCTTCTCCTCGCCGTTGGCCTGCTGCCGCTCAGCGTCCAGGCCGAACTCGAGCAAATCGAGCTGTTCCAACGCTACGAGGTCATGGCCCAGCAGCAGCGCGTGGTCGGCAACCTGCGCACGGCCGCCAAGACCGACGGCATCGTGGTTCGCGTGCCGCAACTCTACGTCTACCACGCCGAGCTTTCGGCCGCTTTTCATCTCGGCGGCTTCCGGCCAGGCTTCGTGCGCGAACTGGAAATGATCATCGAGTCACGGCGCGGCGAGCGCTCCATGATCCGCCTGGATCGACTGCTCGAGCGGACCCGGACACCGCAAGGCGACCGCATCACGATCGAGGATCTGCCGCTCGCCGACGTCACCCTTGCCTTCTACCGCCGGCTCGAGTGTGAAGAATGCGACCAGGTGGCCGAAGTCTTGCGCGAATGGATCGAAGCGCACCCCGAGCGCAGCGTGCTGTGGCTGGACGTGCGCACCGACACCCCGCGCCGCTGAGCAACGACCCTCAGGCGTGGCCAAGCTGTATTTTTACTACTCGACCATGAACGCGGGCAAGACCACGGTCTTGCTGCAGTCGGCCTACAACTACTCTGAGCGCGGCATGCGTGCGCTGCTGCTCAGCCCGGCCATCGACGACCGTGCCGGCGGCGGGGTGATTCGTTCGCGGGTGGGCATCGAGGCACCCGCACTGGCCGTCGGGCCCGATGACGATCCGTTCGTGTTGGTCAAGAACGAATTGACCGACGGCAACATCCACTGTGTGCTGACCGACGAATCGCAGTTTTTCACCCGCGACCAGGTCTACGGCTTGAGCGAGATTGTCGATGAGCTCAAGATTCCGGTGCTCGCTTTCGGCCTGAGAACCGATTTTCGCGGCGAGCTGTTCGAAGGCAGCCGCTACCTGCTGGCCTGGGCCGACGAACTCAAGGAACTCAAAACCATCTGTCATACCGGCTCAAAGGCCACCATGGTGGTGCGCGTCGATGAGCACGGCTACGCCGCCACCGAAGGCGCCCAGGTCGAGATCGGCGGCAACGACCGCTACGTCCCCGTCAGCCGGCGCGAGTTCAAGCTGGTCTTCCACGGCGGCAAAAAAGTCCGCCTGTTCGACCCGCCGGAAGAACGCCGCCAGCCCGGTCTGCTCGACGACTAGCGGGCCGCGACGATGTCGCCGCCGCCGGCGCGCAGCAGCAACCGGCCGTCATCGTCAATCCCGAAGCCGTAGACCTCGGCCAGCAGGGCGAGCAGGCGCCGTTCCTGCAGCGCCTGGGCCTCGTCGGGACAGGCCATCAGGGTGCTGGCCGCGGGGGTGAGCTTGAGGCCTTCGCCGGTCAGCCTGAATCCGCCCATGTAGCGGTTGCAGGAAGCGCGGCCGGCGAAGCGGGCCTCACCGTCCTCGGACCAGAACTCGATCGTCGGCTCGGTGCCCGCCGCGACCGGTTCATCACCGATCCGCTCAATCCTCCATTCACCGCCCATCAGCACCTCGGCCGGGTCACCGCCGCAGCCCAGCTCGGCAACCCCGTCCAGGGTGTAGCGTACGCGGTAGGGATAGACCAGGTCCGCCATGGTATCGGAACAGACCTGGCGATCGATCAGCACGGTCAGGCCGTGGTCTTCGGTTGCGGTTTCATAGCGAAATCCGGCGGCGCTGATCTGCGCGGGCGCCGGCGGAAAGCTCAGATCCTGCTCGCCATAGTGGGCACGAAGCACGATCGCTTCCTCATCGATCCGAAGGTGCCAGCCCGGCTCCTGGCCGCGGCCGGTCAAGGGCAGTTCCGGTGCAACGACGCGGGTACAGGTCGGCAGCGTCTGACCGCGCACGCGCACCGTTGCCTCATCGCCCTTGCTCCAGAACTCGGTGTCGCTGTCGTCCACGGCAACATAGCGCGCCCCCGACGCGGCCGGCTGCGCGCTCAGGGCAAAGGCCTCGTTGTCGACAACCAGCCAGTCCTGCGCGCCCAGCGGCCCGACCACCACGCTGCGCTCAGCGCATTGATACGTCACGCCAAAGGCAACCTGCGGCGCCGGGCTGAGCCGCAGCTGCCCCACCTCGAGCTCACCGGAGCGCTGCTCGATGATGACCGGCTCGGTGACGCGCAGCGGCCCCGGACTGGAGACGATCCCGGCCTGAAACACCAGCGACTGCGATGACTCAACCGCCTCGGGGCCGACCTGCAACTCAAACTCGATCGGCACCTGGCGGTTACCCAGCTCCTCGCGAGATTCGGCCAGCAGCTGCGCGCCCGGACCCAGACCGTCGCGGACCTCGACCACCGCCACGCTGTCGGGCGTGAGCGCCATGCGCTCGAGATAGTACAGCTGGCCGCGCACCACCAGCCCCTCGGGCTCGGCTTGCGCCGCCGTCTCGGCTTCGCGATCGTTTTCGGGCGCGTCACCGGCGCCGCAGGCGGCCAGCGCGCCGACTGCACAAACAAGAGCCAGTCTCTGCACGAGGGTCATGGGGGAATTCCTTCAAGTCGGTCGATTTTTCTAGTATACGGGCCGCCGAACGGAATCAAGGTGGCCGGCTTAACCCCTTTTCGCCGGCGCGGGCGTTGTTTGTGGTGAACGCTCACCCACATCGCCAAGGAGTCTGACCCATGAAGCACACGCAACCCCTTTTGATGATCGGTCTGGCGGCCGTCCTGATCGCGATCGGCTGCAGCGCGCCGGAAACCGAGCAGCAAGCGACCAATGATCCCGTCGCCCCGGCCCAGCCGGATGTATTGCGCCCACCCACCGAGCCCGAAGTGGCCGTGGCACTGGAGCAAGTCGCCGTCTCACCGCGCATGGCTGTCAGTGACGCGGCCCAGGCCGGCCTTGGCCTGCGGCCGCCGACTCACCCGGGCGGCTGGCCGCCCAGCCAGAACCGCGAGCGCTACCAGCACTTGGACAACAACCCCGTGCGTCGAGCGCTTGAAGACCCGGTCTCGACTTTCAGCATCGACGTCGATACCGGCAGCTACGCCAACGTTCGGCGGATGCTGCAGAGCGGAAACCTGCCGCCCGCCGACGCGGTCCGGGTCGAAGAGATGATCAACTACTTCGGCTACGACTATCCGCTGCCGGATCCGCGCCAGGCCCCGTTCAGCGTCAACGTCGAGCAGACCGCCACGCCGTGGAACGCCCGCACCCGCCTGGTCCAGATCGGCATTCGCGGCCATGAGCCTGCACCGGAGGACGTGCCGCCGGCCAACCTGGTGTTCCTGGTTGACGTGTCCGGGTCGATGAACGGACCCGATCGTTTGCCGCTGGTGGTCAACGGCCTCAAGCTGCTGGCCCGCCAGCTGGGGGCGAACGACCGGATCGCCCTGGTGGTCTATGCCGCCCGCACCGGCGTGGTGCTGGAATCGACCGCCGGCGACCAGACCGCGACCATCATGGCCGCGCTGGACCAGCTCCAGGCCGGTGGGTCGACCAACGGTGGGGACGGGCTCCGACTGGCCTACGCCCAGGCCCGCCAGGGTTTTATCGAAGGCGGCATCAACCGGGTCATTATCGCCACCGACGGCGACTTCAACGTCGGCCTGGTCGATCAGGAGGCCCTGCTTGACCTGGTTCGCCAGCAGCGCCAGTCCGGCATCAGCCTGACCACGCTGGGCGTCGGCAGCGGCAACTACAACGACTATCTGATGGACCAGCTGGCCGCGGCCGGCGACGGCAACAGCGCCTACATCGACACCCTGGGCGAGGCCCGCAAAGTGCTGGTCGAAGAGCGCCATTCCACCCTCATGACCATTGCCGCAGACGTCAAGATCCAGGTCGAGTTCAACCCGGCCGTGGTCGCCGAGTACCGTCTGATCGGCTACGAGAACCGCCAGCTTGAGCGCGAAGACTTCAACAATGACGCGGTCGATGCCGGTGATATCGGTGCCGGGCATACGGTGACCGCGCTGTATGAGGTTGCCCTGGTCGGCAGCGGCGGCGAGCGCATCGACCCGCTGCGCTACGGCGGCTCGGGCTGGGCGGATTCAACAGTCCGCGACGATGAGCTGGCGTTCGTGCGTCTGCGCTACAAGGCCCCCGGCGAGGCGACCAGCCAGCTGCTGGAAACGCCGGTGCCCTTGTCCGACCCGGCCGCAGCACCCAGCACCAACCTGGGCTTCGCCGCCGCCGTGGCCGCCTTTGGCCAGCACCTGCGCGGCAGTGCTTATCTGGAGCAGTTCACGCTGAGCGATATCCACGCCCTGGCCAGCCAGGCTCGCGGCGATGATATGGACGGCTACCGCGGCGAGTTCCTGCAGCTGATCCGGCTGGCCGAGAGCCTGTCGCTGGCCAAGCGTTGACCAACCGCCCCCGGCCCCGCCGACGCGCGGGGTCGGGATTGGTTAGTCTTGTGCAATGAACGACGCGCGCTCCGACGACGACCTGATGCTGGCTTATGCCCGAGGCGATGCGCGCGCCTTCGAGATTCTCTATGAACGCTATCGCCAATCGCTGTATCGCTACCTGTTCCATGCCCTCGGTGACCGGGCGGCCGCCGATGACCTTTACCAGGACGTGTGGTCGCGCATCATCGATGCCCGGGCGCGCTTCCGAAAAGATCGCGGATTCAAGCGCTACGCCTTCCGCATCGCCCACAACCGGCTGGTCGATCACTGGCGCGGGCTGGCGCGCGCGGGCCGGGACAGCGAGTTCGACGACCAGTCGCTGGTGGCGCCAGCCGAACATGAGCCCGATTCGGCCGGCGCGCGCGACCAGCAGGCGCACCGGCTGCGCCAGGCCCTGATGCAGCTGTCGACCGAACAGCGCGAAGCCTTTCTTTTGCAGCAGGAGGCCGGGCTGTCGCTGGCCGACATCGCCGCCCACAGCGGCGTCGGGCGCGAGACCGTCAAAAGCCGCTTGCGCTACGCGATCAAGCGCCTGCGCAACCTGCTTGGACCCGGACCGGAGGCGGCCGGACCATGACGCACAGCCCGGACAACGACCGAGACATGCGGCACGAAGAGCTTCAATCGCTGTATCGCGAGCAGGCCGAACCCGACGGCGGCCTTGATCGGATCATTCGCGCGCGCGCCGAACAGGCGCTGGAGTCGGACCAGCGGCGCCGCCCGCGCCCGTGGCTGGCCGGCTTGGCCACGGCCGGCGCAGTGGTGCTGGCGGTGGGCGTTATCGTGCAACAAGCCCCTCCGCCAACCCCGCAGGAGTCGGCGCCGGCCCCGTCCGCGATCAGCGAAGACGACGCCCCGGCACCGCGATCAGCACCGCCGCGCCCGGCCGCCGACGCTCAGCTCCAGTCGGTTCCTGCCCCGGAATCGGCGACCGAGCGCGCATTCCTGTCCGGGCTGGCCGAGACGCAAGCCCAAGCCGAGGCCCAGGCGGTGCTCGATATCCGCGCGCTGCTGGCCGACGGCCAGATCGAGGCCGCG
>JBMCIV010000034.1:0-8794 GCA_048616735.1 Wenzhouxiangella sp.
TGGAGCTGGGAGGAAATGATTGTGCAAAGCCCGACCGCCATGCACCTGGCGTTTCCCTCAGGCGCGGCCAGCGACGAGGACAACGAAGATCTGGCGCTGATCAACGAAACCCTGGAGAAGGCGCGCCACTGGCACGCGGCCGAAGCCGCGGCCGCGCGCGACGAGGCGCGGCGTCCAGCGCGCAACGACCAGCTCCAGGCGCTTGGCCCGCTGCTGTCGGGCGAGGTGCCGCTGATGATCCACGCCAACGGCATCAGCGTCATCGAGGCGGCCCTGGACTGGGCCGAAGAGCAGGAGTTTGACCGCCTCATCCTCAGCGCCAACGCCGACGTGCAGTACGCCGCCGAGCGCCTCGCCGCCGCCGGCATCCCGGTCATCCTGCGCGGGGTCTACAACATGCCGGTGCGACGCTGGGAGGCCTACGACATGGCCTACGTGGCGGCCGCGCGGCTGCACGAGGCCGGGGTGCGCTTTGCCATCGGCGACAGCGGCGGCGGCATGGATGTGGCCAACGCCCGCAACCTGCCCTTCCACGCCGGCAGCGCGGCGGCCCACGGCCTGCCCAAGGACGCCGCCCTGAAAAGCGTGACCCTGTGGCCGGCCGAAATCCTGGGCGTGGCTGAGCGGCTGGGCTCGATCGAGCCCGGCAAGCAGGCCAGCCTGTTCGCTGCCACCGGCGACCCGCTGGAGCCGATGACCCAGATCCGCCGGGTTTGGATCGACGGCTCGGAGTACGATTTGATGCGCGATCGCCACCAGCGGCTCTACCAGCGTTACCGACAGCGCCAGGCAACCGACAGCGGCTGACCGCGGGGCGGCAGCGGCCAGACATGACGATCTTGCTCGTTACCCCCGGCCGCGACAGCAGCGGCCTGGCCGCGGCCATCGCTCGGCAGGTACCCTCGATTACGGTCAGGGTCTGGCCCGAAACCGGCCCCCTGGCCGAGGTCCGGTTTGCCGTGCTCTGGAATCAACCACCTGGCCTGCTTCGGCAGCTGACCGGCCTGCAAGCCGTCGCCTCGCTCGGCGCCGGGGTCGAGCACGTCCTCGCCGATCCCGATCTGCCGCCCGACCTGCCGGTTGGCCGCCTGGCCGGAAAACGCCTGGCCGCCGACATGGCCGGCTACCTGCTTGCTCAGGTGCTCGCCCACTGGCGCCGGCTGCCCACTTTCCGCCAACAGCAGGCCCGCCACGAGTGGACGCCATGGGCGCCGGAACATCCGCCCGGGATCGGCCTGCTCGGCACCGGCAACATGGCCGCTACCGCGGCCCGGGCTTTCCAGGCCCTGGATGTCCCGGTACGCGCGTTCAACCGCAGCGGCCGGCCCTTGGACGGGGTCAGGATCGAGTCCGGTCGCAGCGGCCTGTTCGCGCTGGCGCAATGGTGCGATTACCTGGTCTGCCTGCTGCCGCTGACCAAACAGACCCGCGGCCTGCTCGACGCCGAGCTTTTTGCGCGCATGCGGCCCGGATCGGTGGTCATCAACGTCGGCAGAGGTGGCCACCTGGTCGAGTCCGACCTGCTCGAAGCGCTGGATCGCGGCCGACCCGGGGCGGCCATCCTGGATGTGTTCGACCAGGAACCGCTGCCGGCCAGCCATCCGTTTTGGGATCATCCCAACATTCATCTCACGCCGCACTGCGCCAGCGTGACCGGCGACGAGGAAGCCGCCGGCCTGATCGTCCAGAGCTACCGCCGCGTGCTTTCCGGACAAGCGCCGCTGGACGCGGTCGACCGCAGCCTGGGTTACTGAGGCCGGCGGCTCAATGCAGCGGCTTGCGCACCCGCCGCAGGCTGGGCTCGTGCGGGTCGGTGGCGATGCTGAAGTCCAGCCTCTGCATCAGCGAGATCATGTTGTGATTGTCGGCCAGAACCTCGCCCTCGATAACGTCCAGCCCGCGCGAGCGGGCAACGTCCATCAGCTCGCGCATCAGGCGTGAACCAATGCCGCGTCCCTGCCAGTCATCGGCCACCGTCAGCGCGAAATCGCAGCTTTCCTGGTCGGGGTTGACCGTGTAGCGGGCCACCGCCACCTGGGTCTCATTGCCGTCCTCGTCCTCGCGCACGGCGATCAGCGCCATCTCGCGGTCGTAGTCGATCTGGGTAAAGCGCACCAGCATCGCCTGGGTCAACTCGCTGACCGCCTGCATGAAGCGGAAATAGCGCGACTGCGGCGAGAGGTTGCGCACGAAATCGCGCTCGATCTCGGCGTCTTCAGGTCGGATCGGTCGAATCGTGAGGTTCACGCCCTCGGGCATCTGGACCTGGCGCACCAGATGGGCCGGATACGGGTGGATGGACATGTGCTCGTAGCGACCGATGGCGGTGTCGGGATGGCCAACCGAGATTCGGGCATCGACCGCCATCAGGCCGCGCTCGTCGGCGATCAACGGGTTGATGTCCATTTCGCGAATCTCGGGCAGCTCGCAGACCATCTCGGAGACCCGAAGCAGTACTTTTTCCAGGGCCTTGAGGTCGACCGCCGGCATGTTGCGAAATTCCTGCAGCAGGCGCGCCACCCGGGTGCGGTTGATCATTCCGGAAATGATCACGCGGTTGAGCGGCGGCAGCGCCACCGAGCGATCGTTGAGGATTTCCACCCGGGTGCCGCCGGAGCCGAAGCTTACGACCGGGCCGAATACCGGGTCGCGCAGCACGCCGACCAGCAGTTCGCGGCCGTAGGGGCTGTCGTGCATCTTCTCGATCGTCACCCCGTCGATACGCGCCTCCGGGCGCAGCCGCTCGGCCTGCTCGACCATGTGCAGGTAGGCGTTGCGCACGTGCTCGGGGCTGCTGATATTGAGCCGCACGCCGTGGACGTCGGACTTGTGGGTGATGTCGGGCGAGTCGATCTTCATCGCCACCGGGTAGCCGACGTTGCCGGCCGCCACCAGGGCCTCACTGGGCGAGGCGGCGCGGGCGCTGGTCGTCACCGGAATCCGGAAAGCCGACAGTACGGCCTTGCTCTCCAGCGTGCTCAGCGTCGAGCGTCCGTCGGCCAGCGCGCCCTGGATGATCATCCGCGCGCTCTTGAGATCCGGTGGCGAGCGATCGGTCAACGGCCCGGGCACCTGCATCAGCAGGCGCTGGTTGCGCCCGTAGGCGGCCAGATAGCCGAATGCCGCCACCGCTGCTTCCGGCGTGGTGAAGTGCGGCACGTGCGCCTCGGTGAAGTACTTTCGGGCCGAGCGAACCTGGACGTCGCCCATCCAGCAGGTCAGCAGCGGCTTGCGGCTGCTCGCGGCGAGCTCGCCAACCGCGCGCGCAGTGCCCTCGATGTCGGTCATGGCCTGCGGCGTCAGCATGACCAGCAGCGCATCGACCTGGTCGTCGTCCAGACAGGCCGTCACCGCAGCCCGGTAGCGCTCCGGGTCGGCGTCGCCCAGCAGATCGATCGGGTTGCCGTGGGACCATTGCTCGGGCAGCGCTTTGGCCAGTCCATCGAGCGTGGCCGACGACAGCTCGGCCATCTTGATGTCGAGCTCCACCGCCCGGTCGGTGGCCATCACCGCCGGCCCGCCGGCGTTGGTAATGATGGCCAGGCGGTTGCCGTCGGCGCGGTAGCCGCTGGAGAGGATGCGCGCGGCCGAAAAGAGGTTGTAGATCGAATCGGCGCGCACCACGCCGGCGCGCTCCAGCGCGGCGTCGAAGACATCGTCGGAGCCGACGATGGACCCGGTATGGGACATGGCCGCGCGCGAGCCCTCCTCGTGACGACCGGACTTGATCACGATCACCGGTTTCATGCGCGCCGCCGAGCGCAGACCGCTCATGAAGCGACGGGCGTGATGCACGCCTTCCACGTAAAGCAGGATGCTGCGCGTCTCGGGGTCCATGGCCAGGTAATCGAGCAGATCACCGAAATCGACGTCCGCCGCGTTACCGGTGGACGCGACCAGCGAAAAGCCGATGTCCTGCGCTTCGGCCCAGTCGAGGATGGCGGTACAGATCGCGCCGGACTGCGAAATCAGGGCCAGATTGCCCGGCGCCGCGTTGTGGCGACTGAACGTCGCGTTGATTTTCTCAGACGGGCGCATGATGCCCAGGCAGTTGGGTCCGATCAGGCGCATCTTGTGCTCGCGCGCGATTTCGACCAGCGTTTGCTGGCGGCGCTTGCCGGCCGGCCCCAGCTCGGCAAACCCGGCCGACAGCACCAGCGCCCCGGCCACCCCCTCTGCCCCGCACTGCTTGAGCACGTCGGCCACCGTATCAGCGGGCGTGACAATCACGGCCAGATCGATGTCCTCATCGATGGCGGCGATGTCCGGCCAGGCCTTGCAGCCCTGCACCTCGGAGTGGTTGGGATTGACCGGATAAAGCTTGCCGGGAAAGCCGGCCTCGAGCAGATTGCCGAAAACGATCGCGCCAAGCGATCCCTCACGGTCGCTTGCGCCGATCACGGCGACGTGTCGGGCGGTAAAGATCTGGTCGAGAAAATGACGGTTCACTGGTTTGCCCTAGTCCTTGGTTAAAACCCCGATTGCTCCGTACGCCATTGTATGTGTGCAATGCACAAATTGCAATGAATCAAGAGCTTCCAGTGCGCTGCTTGAGGTCGCAAAAGCCGTGCTCTTCGGCGCCCAGAGCGGCGTTGAACTTGGCGCTCATGTTCTGAAACCCAATCCAGGCGGTCAAGCCAGTAATCTGGTCTTCGCTGAAATGCGCGCCCAGGGCGTCCACGGCCTGCTGATCGATCGCGGCGCAGCGCTCGGTCATCTGCTCGGCCCAGTCCAGGGCGGCGCGCTCGGCGTCGTCAAACAGCGCGCTCGCGCGCCACTCGGCCACCGCCGCGGCTCGCGCCTCGTCGCCGCGCGACTTGAGAAAGTTGTAGGCGTTGAGATCGACGCAGAAGTGGCAGCCGTTGAGTTGGGCGATGCGAATCGAGACCAGCGAGCGCAGCCGACCATCTACCGGGAAGCTGCGGCGGTTGAAGATACCCAGCAGTCCGAGCATGCCGATAAACGCACCCGGCAGCCGCCCCCACAGCAGCGAAGGGGCCAGCACCTCGCCGTAGATGCGGCGCTGGCGCTTGAGAAAAAAACGCACGTACCAGGGATATTCGTGCAGCGATTTGGGCGCGATCGAGGACATTGGGCTACCGGGAGGGTCGTTGGCCGAAGCGATATTGTCGCATTCGCCGCGCGCGCCGTTGCCGGAAGCGAGCGATCGGGGTGTTTGAGACACAGAATCTCGCGCGCCAAACGTCTACACTGGCACACCTTGATGGCACGTCCTTGATACCGCCCATGACCGTCCCTTCCTCAGACCTGTTCGGCGACGAGCCGGTGCGCCATGTTCGACGCGACGGCGTCGACTATGCGCTACTTGGCACGGCCCACGTCTCGCGCACCAGCGCCGAGGCGGTCGAGCGCCTGATCGCAAGCGGTCACTACGACGCCGTGGCCGTCGAGCTGTGCCCGTCGCGCTTCCAGGCCCTGACCGAGCGCGAAAGCTGGCGCAACCTCAACCTGTTTTCCATCCTGCGCCAGGGCAAGGCCGGGATGATGATGGCGTCGCTGGCGCTGGGCGCCTACCAGCGCCGGATCGCGGACCAGTTCGGCATCGAGCCGGGTGCGGAAATGAAGGCCGCCATCGCCGGCGCCGAGCGGGCCGGGGTACCGATCCAACTGATCGACCGCGAAATCGGCATCACCCTGCGGCGCGCCAGCCGCCGGCTATCGCTGTGGAAGCGCTGGGTGATGATCAACGGCCTGTTCCTGTCGCTGTTCTCGCGCGATGAGATCAGCGAGCACGACATCGAGCAACTCAAGGAAGGCGACCTGCTGACCCAGACCTTCAGCGAATTCTCCGAAACCAGCCCCGAGCTCTACGACGCCCTGATCGCCGAACGCGACCGTTACATGGCAGCGCGCCTGCGCCAGGAAAACGCCGAACGCTCGGGCGGCCGGGTCCTGGCCGTGCTGGGCGCCGGTCACCTCGCCGGCACCGCCGCTGCCCTTGAAGCACAGGTTGACCCGCAGGCCCAGGTGCGCGAACTCGACGCCACGCCACCGCCATCGCGGGTGCTCAAGGCCCTGCCCTGGATCATCCTGGTGGCCGTGCTGACCGGCTTCGGCATCGGTTTCGCGCGGTCTCCGGAGCTCGGACTTTCGCTGGTACTGACCTGGGTGGTGATCAACGGAACGCTGTCGGCGCTGGGCGCGCTGATCGCCCGGGCCCACCCCTTGACCGTGTTGACCGCGCTGTTCGCCGCGCCGCTGACCTCGCTCAACCCCACCATCGGTGCCGGCATGGTAGCAGGCGCGGTCGAGGCCTGGCTGCGCAAGCCGCGAGTGGCCGATTTCGAGACCCTGCGCGATGACGTGGTGCGGCTGTCGGGCTGGTTCAAAAACCGGGTTTCGCGCGTCTTTGTTGTCTTCTTTCTATCCAATCTGGGATCGGCGGCCGGCACCTGGATCGCGGGATTCCGCATGGTCCAGCAGCTGGTCGAATAAAGGCGCCGGCGCGAGCGGTGGTGAGATGCGGGCCGGCGCGTTACTCTATGCAGGCCTGAAGCTGGACGAAAAAACACCCGGATGAATCTGCGCTCGAAATTCCTCAAGAAACCCTGGCAGCAAAAGGATCCGGAGGCCCGCGCCGCCGCCGTGCGCGACCCGCAGGACCCTGAACTCAAAGCCCAGCTGCCGCAGCTGGCCCAGCACGATGAGTCTGCGCTGGTGCGACTGGCGGCGCTGGAGCAGATCGACACCGAGCCTTTCTGGCTGGACGCGCGCCTGCGCGAGACCGACCCGGCCATTGTTGCCGCCGCCGAGCGATTCCTGCAGCGCTCGATTCTCAAATCCGACGATCCTGAGCTCGAGGCGGCGCGCTTGGAATGGTTGGCGCTGGTCGACGATGCTGAACTGATCCGCAAAATCGCGGCTACGGCCGCGTCGGTGGCCCTGCGCCGGGCTGCGCTGGCGCGGATCAACGCCCAGGGCTTTCTCGGCGACTGCTATGTCAGCGAGCCCGACGAGGCGCTGGCCGACGAGATTCTGCCGCGCCTGCAGCAAGCCTCGACCCTGGAACGGATCGTGACGGCCCTGCGCGGACGCAACAAGCGCCGGGCCCGGGCCGCGGCCGAAGCACTGGAGCGCATCCAAAGCGCCCGGGGTGAGGGCCAGGCCGGCCAAGCGGCCTCGCAACGGCTGGTCGAGGAGGCCGAGCAATTCGCGCGCGGCAATTTCAAAGGCGATCGGGAGGCAAAGCTGAGCGACCTGCGCCGGCGCTGGCTCGCCGTGCCGGACCATCCCGAGGCACTGGCGCATCGCTTCGACAGCGCAATGCGGATCGCCGAGGCCGCGCAACAGCGGCCGGCGACAGCCGCCCTCGCCGCCCCGGAGCCGACCCCGGCCGCGCCGCCCGAGCCAGCCGCGCCCGATCCCGCCCTGGCCGCCGCCGCCGACCAGCTGCGCACCCGGATTCGACGAGGGCGGAAGCTGGATCCGACCGAACTGCTGGCGGCCTGGGACCGCGCCTGGAACCAGCTTGAGCAGATCGGCCCGGCCGATGAACAGCTCAAGCAGGATCTGCTGCCGCTGCTGCGCGAGCTTCAGGCCCTGGTCCAGCAGCGCGCCAGGCAAAAAACGGCGCAGCCGGCCGCGCCTGCCGGCAAGGCGGACGACAAGACCGCGACCGATTTCCAGACGCGCCTGGATGCCGTCGGCGCTTTACTCGAAGCTGGCGACATCGGCCCGGCGCATGCGCAGCTGCTCGACCTGCGCCGCGAACACGATCGGCTGCCGGCGCGGCAGCGCTCAGGCCCGGTCAACGGGCGCCTGCAGCGCATGGAAGGCCGCCTGAAGGAAATGCGCGACTGGCAGCACTGGTCGAACAACCAGGTGCGCGAGGAGCTCATTGCCCAGGTCGAGCTCTTGCCCGGCTCGGGGCAGCATCCCGATGCGATCACCGCCGCGCTCAAACAGGCCCGATCGGAATGGAAACGCCTGGAAGCGCTGGAGGTTCTGCCCGGCGATACCCGGCGGTTCGCCGCTTCTTCCGGGCAATGGCGGCGCTTCCAGGCCGCCTGCAAGGGCGCTTTCGAGGCTGCTCGACCTTTTTTCGAGAAACGCGAGCAGGTCCAAAAAGACAACCTGGAAACGCTGCAGGCGTTTATCGAGGCCGGTCAGGCGGCCGCGGCCAGCGCCGAGGCCGACTCCGGACAGCTTCTGGGCTTCATGCGCAAGGCCCGCCAGGCCATCCGGCGCATGGATGACCTGCCGCCCAAATCCCGTGGCGCCTCGGCGGCCGCGCTCAGAGCGCTGATGGATCGGCTCTCCAAGCGTCTCGACGAGCTGTTTGAAGACCTCGAGTCGACCAAACGCAAGCTGGTGGCTGAAGCCCGGGCTCTGGCCCACGAGAAAGACCTGAAAACCGCCGTCGACAAGGCCAAGGCCCTGCAGCAGCAGTGGCAGCGCGCCGGCAGCGGCCGGCGCAAGGTCGAACAGCAGCTTTGGCGCGAATTCCGCGAACCCATCGATGCGCTGTTCGAACAGCTCAAGGGTGAGCAGAACCAGCGCCGGGAGGCCGATCAGCAGGCCCTGGCCAAACTGGAATCGCTGTGCACGCAGGCCGAGGCGCTGGTCGAGGCAGCCGATGAAGAACTCGACGCCGCCAGCGCTCGCTTCAACGGCCTGCTGCAGGAGTGGCTGCGCCAGGATGCACGCCCGCAGCGTCTCAATCAGCGCTTCGAGCGCGCCGAGCGTCGCCTGCACAAGCGCTGCGAGGACCGCCGCAGCCAGGCTGTGGCGCGCGAACGCGATCGGCTGTGGACGCTGGCCGGCACGCTCCAGG
>JBMCIV010000035.1:0-8605 GCA_048616735.1 Wenzhouxiangella sp.
CCCGTTCTGCGTGGCCGCACGCCATTTGCTCCAGGCCAAGGGCGTCAGCTGGACCGAAGTGCCGATCGACCAGCAGAGCGAAAAACGCGCCGAGATGATGCAGCGCAGCGGCCGACACACCGTCCCGCAGGTGTTTATCGGCGAGCGCCACGTAGGCGGTTTCGACGAGCTCAACCAGCTCGAGCAGCGCGGCGAGCTCGATCGCTGGCTGGCCACAAGCGGCGAGTGAAAGCGAGCGGCTATAATGGTGGGTCGGCCAGCTTGACGACAAGGACAATCCAGTGACACAGCAGATCACCGTGATTCGCGGCGACGGCATCGGACCGGAAATCATGGACGCCTCGCTGCGGGTACTCGACGCGCTGGGGGCTGACCTGGCGGTCGATTTCCAGCTTGCTGGGCTGGCCGCCCAGGATGAGACCGGCGAGTTGCTGCCGCAGGCCACGCTGGATTCGATCGAGCGCACCGGGATCGCTTTGAAAGCGCCGCTGACCACGCCGGTGGGCGGCGGCTTCAAGTCGCTCAACGTGGCGCTGCGCAAGCACTTTGATCTGTACGCCAACGTCCGCCCGGCGATCAGTTTTCGCGGCTCCCTGTCGCGCTATGAGAACGTCGACTTGATCACGGTGCGCGAAAACACCGAGGGCGCCTATCTGGGCGAGGGCGCGTTCACCGCGCCGGACGGCAGCCGGGCCGAGTCAAAGATGATCGCAACCCGTACCGGCTGCGAGCGGATCGTGCGTTTCGCCTTTGAGCTGGCTCGACGGGCCGGGCGCAAGCGGGTCACCGTGGTCCACAAGGCCAACATTCTCAAAGACGTCACCGGCATGTTTCTGAGCGTGGCCCGGGAGGTGGCGTCGGATTACGTCGATATCGACTGCGACGACATGATCGTGGACAACGCCTGCATGCAGCTGGTCATGCGCCCGGAGCGATTCGACGTCATCGTCACCACGAACCTGTTCGGCGACATCATTTCCGACCTGTGCGCCGGCCTGGTCGGCGGCCTCGGCCTGGCGCCCGGCGCCAACATCGGTGAAAAAACCGCCATGTTCGAGGCCGTCCACGGTTCGGCCCCCGACATCGCCGGCCGCGGCATCGCCAATCCCTGCGCCCTGCTGCTGGCGGCCGCCCAGATGCTCGAGCACATGGAAAAGCACGACAAGGCGCGCCGACTGCGGGTGGCCATTGGCGAGGCCATTCAACGGGGTGACCGGACCACGCCCGACCTGGGTGGACAGGGCACCACCGAGGCTTTTGCCGACGCGATTTGCGAGCGCGTGGGCCAGTAGCGCCGTTGGCTGTCGTAATTTTGCAACAATTGGCCTGGATCAAACTCGCGCCCAGGCTGCGCGGTTAGGGCGCCTGCGGCGGCGGCTTTACAAAAAATTCAGATTGGCGTTGTATCGACGCCAAAAAAATGGGTACACTGAACTCCGGGTGCTATCCATGAATCTGCCGGTGAGACGACTGTTCATCACGCTACTGCTGACTGCTGGCTTGCTCGCCTCGGCGACCACGGCCGTCGCATTGCGCCCGGCGGCCGTCCCGCTGGCGTCTTCCTACAGCAACATGACCTGGTTTCTGGTCGGGTTCGAGCTGGGGCCCTGGGAAGAGTATCTGATCCACGAACTGACCCCCGAGCTCGAGCACATGGACAGGGCTCCGGTGCCGGACGTCAGCTGGCTGGCGCTGGAGGAATCCCTGATTCTGCCGGACTTTGCCGCCTCCTTGATTTATCCGCGCCGGGGGGTGCCCAGCCTGAGCCTGATCCGGCGACACGTCGCCGCCGAGCTGTCCGGCGCCGCGCGCTCGGAAATGGGTCGTTTGGAGCGCTCCTTGATCATGCCCGGGTTTTCAACGCCGATGAGCGACCACGGTGCGCTGACGGTCTCGGCGGTCCTGGCAACCCAGCAGTTCGTCGCCCCGGGAATGAATTTTGCCGACGCGGTCGGTGCCGGCGCCGATGCGCAGTATTCGGCCAATGACTGGCGCCGGCCCGATGCCTCGAGCGGTGCCGGGGTGCGCTTTGCGCTGAGCAGCGAACTCGTGGATCGGCTGACGTTCGAGGCGGCCTTTCAGTCACGGATCGGCATGAGCGAGTTTGCCTCGCTTCGGGGTGTGCACGGCAGTCGCGCGGAACTCGACATCCCTTCGCGGATCCAGCTCGGCATGCAGTGGCAGGCCGGCCGGGCAAGCGCTTTCCAGTTCGGCCTGGCCCAGATTTTCTACAGCGAGGTGGGCGCTTTCCCGTCGCGCGCCCTGCCCGCGCGCTTCAACGCCCTGCTCGGCGACTCCACCAGCCCCCAGTTCGGCTGGGACGATCTGCTGGTGGCCAGCGTTGGCTGGTCGTGGCAGCCGGTCCGCGATCTTCAGCTTAGCGTCGATTACCGAACGCGTTCGCAGCCGCGCCCGAGCTCGCCGGTGCTGGCAACCACGCTTGCCCCCGAGCTGGCGCAAAACGCGCTGACCGTCGGCCTGAACAAGACGGTGTCGGAGCGGTCAAGTTTCCTGTTCAACGCCGCCTACGCACCGCCCGAGTTTGCCTTCGGCGGCAACGTTTTGGGCGTGGTCTCCGACCAGCTCGACCAAAGCGTGGAGCTCCAGGCCACGTGGCGCATGAAGTTCTAGGCTTTTCAAATCCCCGCGATACAACACTCCTGATCGATGGTTTGCCCGGTGGCCTCCCTGTGGGGAGAGGCCAGCCGGGGTAGGGTCAAGCGCCTGCAGGCTATATACTTAACGCCATGTTTAGCCGACTGAACGACTGGTTCCAGCGCAATTTTTCCGACCCCCAGGTCGTTATTCTTGCGCTGTTTTTAGTTCTGGGCGTGGTGCTGGTTTTGATATTCGGTCGCATCCTCACGCCGGTTTTTGCCAGTCTGATCATCGCTTACTTGCTGGAGGGGGCGGTGCAGCGCCTCGAGCGCTTCGGTCTGCCCCGATTGATCAGCGTCATCAGCGTGTTTTCGGCCTTCATGACGGGCCTGTTTTTCTTGCTGTTCGGCTTGTTGCCGATGGTGACCCGCCAGCTGGCGGCCATCGTGGCCGAGCTGCCGCGCTACATTCGCACCGCGCAGGACTGGCTGGCCACCCTGCCGGAGCGTTATCCGCAGATCGTCTCTTCGGCCTCAGAGTCGGCGCTGGTCGAAAGCGAATCGCCGATGGCTGAGGAGGGCGAAAACCTCGCCTTGATATCGCAGGAACAGCTGTCGCAAATGCTCGACAACCTGGGCGTCGAGCTGGGTCGCTACGGCACCCAGCTGGTCTCGTTTTCCGGCGTTGTCGGTATCGCCAGCCTGCTGGTGTTCCTGGTCATCATGCCGGTGCTCGTGTTTTTCTTTCTCAAAGACAAGTCCCGACTGATTGCCTGGTTTGGCCACTATTTGCCGCGCGATCGCGGCCTGGTCTCGACCGTATGGAAAGAAGTCGACGTCCAGATCGCCAACTATGTGCGCGGCAAGGCGCTGGAAATCCTCATTGTCTGGATCGTGACCTACCTGGTGTTTTCGCTTCTGAACATGCCGTTTACCATGCTGCTTTCGATGGTGGTGGGTCTTTCGGTGATCATTCCCTACATCGGGGCTGCGGTGGTCACCGTTCCGGTGGCCCTGGTGGCGCTGATCGCTTTCGGCGGGCTGACTGCGGCCTTCTGGTACGTGATGATTGCCTACGCCATCATCCAGGCCCTGGACGGCAACGTTCTGGCGCCGATTCTTTTTTCCGAGGTGGTCGATCTTCATCCGGTGGCGATCATTACCGCCATCCTCGTTTTCGGCGGCTTGTGGGGATTCTGGGGCGTATTCTTCGCCATTCCGCTGGCCACGCTGGTCAACGCCGTGCTTCGGGCATGGCCGCGCGTTCGGCATGATGCCGACGACAGCGCGCGCCCGGTGCCGGCCGCCTGATCGATGCAGCCACAACGACCGGTCGACTGGCGGGCGCAGCGCAGCGAGAAGTTCGTTTTTGCCGGCTACGAGTGGTCGGCTGAACGGGGCAGTCTTGCGCTTTCCTACCAGCTCGACGGCATCGATTTGTGCGAGCGGTTTGTTTTTCCCCTGCCGCAGGCCGCGTCGCCGATCAATGCCGAGGCGCTTGCCGCCGCGTTCGATCTGCTGCACTGGACGGCGGGTATCAGCTACTGGAAAGCAGGGTGTCCGCAAAAGATCGTTTTTGCCGGTCCCGGGCCTGACCGCCGGCAAGCCGCCTGGCTGAACCAGCTTTACAACAGGGGCCTGGCGGAGTTTGCTTACCGTCAAGGGCTGTCGAGCCAGGCCTTCGAAGTCTTCGCATCGGATCGCGCACCGCCCTCGGCGGTGCCGCGACGAGGCCTGGACGATCGTCTGCTGGTGCCCATGGGCGGCGGCAAGGATTCTCTGGTGGCCTGGTCGCGGCTGGATCGAGTCGGGCGGGTCGCGGGCACTTTGCAGGTTGGCCAGGCCCGGCTGATCGGTGAGGTGGCCGCGCGGACCGGGTCGCCACACTGGTGCATCCAGCGTCGGGTCGATCCGCAGCTCGCGGCGCTCAATGTCGCCGGGGCCTACAACGGCCACGTCCCGGTGACCGCCATCAACGCCGCGGCTGCGGTTGTGCTGGCGCTGCTGCACGGCCACGGCGGCGTTGCTTTTGCCAACGAGCGGTCGGCCGATGAACCGACCTTGATCGATGAACACGGCGCCCCGGTCAACCACCAGTTCGCCAAGACGTTGATCTTTGAGCGCATGCTCAATACCTGGGTGCGCCATTACGTTGCTGCCGATCTGGCGGTTTTCTCGCTGCTTAGGCGAGACCGGGAGCTGGCGGTGTGCGCAGAGTTCGCCGAGCTGGATCGATTTCATGACGTTTTTTCCTCATGCAATCGCAACTTTCACCTCGACGGACCGCGCACCGAGCGCTGGTGCGGGGAGTGTCCGAAATGCCGGTTTGTCTACCTGGCACTGGCGCCGTTCATGTCGATTGGGCAACTGCACGAGATTTTCGGCGCTGACCTGCTCGACGATCGACGCCAGATCGACGGTTTCCGACGCCTGCTGGGGCTGGACGGGCAAAAGCCGTTCGAATGCGTCGGTGAGGCCGACGAGGCGCGCGCCGCGATCCGGGCGCTCGCGCAGCGCCCGGGGTGGTCCGAGCAGGCCGTGGTCCGGGCGCTGGCGCCGCTGCTTGAGGGGATCGATGTGCCGGCACTCGAAGCGCTGTGCCAGTCCGGCGGACCCCACCTGATTCCCGAAGCGCTGCTGCATGCAACTTGAGCACTTCAGCGGCCGCAGGGTCGCCATCCTGGGCTACGGTCGCGAAGGGGCTGCAACGCTTGAGGTCCTGCTTGAACGCGTGCCGGGCTGCGAGCCGGTGGTCTGGGTCGAACGCGGCGCGGTACCGGAGCGGGCCGCCTCACGCTCGGGCCCGTTCGACGACGGGCTGCTGGCGTTCGATGCGCTGATCCGCTCGCCGGGCATCCCGGTGCTGCATCCGGCGCTCGAGAACTTTCGCGCGACCGGCCGGCCGATCATCAATCCCACCTCGATCTGGCTGGCCGAGCGGCCGGACATCAAGGTGCTGGCCGTGACCGGCTCCAAGGGCAAGAGCACGACCGCCTCGCTGCTGGCTCATCTTCTCGATCGCGCCGGCCACCGCGTGTTGCTGGCCGGCAATATCGGGGTGCCGGCGCTGGAACATCTGGACACCGATGCCGAGGTGGCCGTGCTGGAGCTGTCGAGTTACCAGTTGACCGACCTGCAGGGTCGGCTTCACCTGGGCCTGTTCACCCGCCTTTTCCCCGAACACGGCGACTGGCACGGCGGGATCGACCATTACTTTGCCAGCAAGCTGCGCATGATCGACCTGCTGGCCGGTGGGGCACTGCTGATCAACGCCCGCGACCCGGTGCTGCTCGAGACCACGGCTGGCGCCCCGGGCCGGGTGCTGGCAAACCAGGCGCCGCTGATTCACCGGGTCGGCTCGGAGCTGGTCCGCGAGGGGCAGACCCTGATTCGCTCAAGCGACTGGCCGTTGCTGGGCCAGCACAATCTCGACAACGCCGCGCTTGCGGTCGAAGCCGCCGTGCGGCTAGGCGTCGAGCCGCAGTCGGCGGTTGCAGCGATGCGGTCGTTTCGGCCGCTGGCCCACCGGCTGGAGATTGTCGCCCATGACCCGGGCGGACGCCGGTGGATCAACGATTCCATCGCCACCACGCCGCACGCAACCCTGGCCGCGCTGGAGTCTGTCCAGGCGCAGGACGTGGTCCTGATCGCCGGCGGCTACGTGCGCCCGGCCGACTGGTCGGTGGTGCTGCAGCACTGTCGGCATCGGCCGCTCGCCGGGCTGGTACTCCTGCCCGACAGCGGCGCCCAGATCGCGCGGCTTTTTGCGGCCGAGCCGGAGACCTGCCGCGGCGAGATTCGGATGGTCGATGAGCTTGAGGATGCGGTTGAAGCGTCGGCGAGTCTGGCCGGTACCGGGGACGCGATCTTGCTCAGCCCGGGCGCGGCCAGTTTCCCTTACTTCCGCGACTTCGAGGAGCGCGGAGACCGGTTTCGCCGGGCCGTTTTGGACTACAACGAGCGGTCGACCGCGTAGCGAGTCAGCACCGAGAGCGCGGCCCGATGGGGCGAATCCGGCAGGGCCTGCAGCAGATTCTCGGCCTGGCGTGCCAGGGCCCGGGCCCGCTCCAGCGATTGCTCAAGCGATCCGGTGGCCTCGAGAATTTGCCGGGCTTCGCGCAAGCTGTCCGCATTGCCTTCGGCGATGATCTCGCGCAGGCGCTGGGCGTCGCGTTCACCGGCCTGCTGCAGGGCCAGGATCAGCGGCAGCGTGACCTTGCCTTCGGCCAGGTCATCGCCCAGATTCTTGCCCAGCGCTGCGCCGTCTGCCTGGTAGTCGAGCACATCGTCGGCGATCTGGAAAGCCTGGCCCAGCATCAGGCCGAACCGTTCCATGCGCTCGCAGGTTGCCGCGTCGCGCTCGGCGATCACGCCGCCCAGCCGGGCGCTGGCGGCGAACAGGCAGGCGGTCTTGTCCGAGATGACCCGGAAATAGTCCTGCTCGGTCAGGTCGAGGTTGCCCATCTGCATCAGCTGCAGCACTTCGCCCTCGGCGATGGTGTTGGTGGTGTCGGCCAGAATGCGCATGATGGCCAGCTGGTCGAGCTCGACCATGAGCTGGAAGCTTCTGGAGTAGAGGAAGTCACCGACCAGCACAGAAGCGGCGTTACCCCAGATCCGGTGGGCGGTTTCGCGTCCGCGGCGCAGCCCTGATTCGTCGATGACATCGTCGTGGAGCAGGGTTGCGGTGTGGATGAACTCGATCACCACCGCCAGCTGGATATGGCTGTCGCCGGTGTAGCCGGCGGCCCGGGCACACAGCACGTGCAGCATCGGCCGCAGCCGCTTGCCGCCGCCGTGGATGATGTGATGGCCGATCTGGTTGACCAGAACCACGTCGGAGGACAGTCGCCGCGAGATCAACGCATCGATGGCCTGACGGTCATCGTGGCTCAGGGCGAGAACGTCATCGAGGGTACGCGGAGTCGAGGTGGCGCTCACATCATTCATGGTCGGGCATTATACGAGCCGGATTCCTACGGCAAGACAAGAAATTTACGCGCCGGTCCGGCGGCGCCCCTGTGCTAGACTTTTCGCCATCATCGGACAGGTACCAGGAGCAGCAAAGGCATGGCGCGAGGCATCAACAAGGTGATCCTGATTGGAAACCTGGGGGCGGATCCCGAGACCCGCCATACCGCCGGCGGAAACGCCGTGAGTAATCTGCGCGTCGCGACATCCGAGAGCTGGCGCGACCGGCAGACCGGAGAGCAGCGCGAGAATACCGAATGGCACAACGTCGTCCTGTTCGGCCGGCTTGGTGAAGTGGCCGGTGAATACCTGAAAAAAGGCAGCAAGGTCTACCTCGAAGGTCGGCTGCAGACTCGCAAGTGGCAGGACCGCGACGGCAACGATCGCTGGACGACCGAGGTGATTGCCAACGAGATGCAGATGCTCGACAGCCGCGGTGGCAGCGCCCCCATGGATCAAGCGCGCGACAACTACGGCAGTGATTACGGCCGATCGTCCGACGCGTCTCCGGCGCCCAGCGGCGCGGCCGACAACCTGGAAGACGACATCCCGTTCTGATCTTGAACCCGGCTGGCCGCTGACCGTCTACCGTCCATGTCGACCCTGATCGTTACCGGCGGCGCCGGCTTCATCGGCTCGAACTTCGTCCGTCACGTGCTCGAAACCACCGGCCATTCGGTGGTCAATCTCGATTTGTTGACCTACGCCGGCAATCGCGCTTCGCTGGCCGGGCTGGATCCGGACCGCCACCGCTTTGTTCAAGGCGATATCTGCGACACGGCCCTGGTTGCTGGCCTGCTCGAAGAGCATCAAGCCGACGGACTGGTCCATTTTGCCGCCGAAAGCCACGTCGACCGCTCCATCGATGAGCCCGGTGCTTTTATCCGCACCAACGTGGTCGGTACCCAGAGCCTGCTCGATGCTGCGCTTGATTACTGGAAGCGCAAAGCGGGGGATTTCCGCTTCGTCCACGTGTCCACCGACGAGGTCTACGGCAGCCTGAAGGTGGGCGAGCCCGCCTTCACCGAACAGCACCG
>JBMCIV010000036.1:0-8598 GCA_048616735.1 Wenzhouxiangella sp.
CGGCAGGCCGATGATCGAGTAACGGCCCCAGTTCTCGCCGCCCTGGACCGACTCGAGCAAGAACGCGTTGGGGCCGTCGACGAGCTTGAGGTAAACCGACAGCGGGGTGTCTAAGTCGGCGGCGATGCTGCGCCAGACCGGAATCCGGTTATAGCCCTCGCGGGCGAAGTCTTCGAAGCGCTGGGCGTCCACGGCAGGAATAGATGCGGGCTTTATCGGGGCCAAGCCTTCAATTGTACGGCGATGGCGTCGCCATCAGGCGCCGCCCTGGCCGCGCAGCGCCTGGATCACGCCGGCATAGTGATCCGAGCCGAAGATCGCCGAGCCGGCGACCAGGGTATCGGCACCGGCGGCGATGACGTCGGCGGCGTTGTCGGGCTTGACCCCGCCGTCGATTTCCAGCCGGATTTCGAGCTCGGAGTCGTCGATGATGCGCCGGGCCTGCTTGAGCTTGGTCAGGGCCGAGGGGATGAACGTCTGGCCGCCGAAACCGGGGTTGACCGACATCAGCAAGACCAGGTCGATCCGGTCGATGACCCAGTCGAGCACGTCCAGCGGCGTGGCCGGGTTGAACACGATGCCGGCCTTGCAGCCGCAGTCGCGAATCAGGGTCAGGGACCGGTCCAGATGGCGGGTGGATTCGGGATGGATGCTGATCACGCTGGCGCCGGCCTCGGCAAAGTCCGGGATGATGCGATCGACCGGCTCGATCATCAGGTGGACGTCGATCGGGGCGGTGATGCCGTAATCGCGCAGCGCCCGGCAGACCAGCGGGCCGATGGTCAGGTTGGGCACGTAGTGGTTGTCCATGACATCGAAGTGCACCCAGTCGGCCCCGGCTTCCAGGGCGGCCCGGGTGTCGTCACCTAAGCGGGCGAAGTCGGCAGACAGGATCGAAGGCGCGATGACCAGCGGCTGTTTCATGGGCAAACCGAATCTATAATGCGGGCTGGATTCGAATTGTACGCCAGCCGTGACCGCCTACCCCACCCCACCGCTCGAGTTGGTCCACCAGGGCAAGGTCCGTGACATCTACGCGGTCGACGATGAGCGCCTGCTCATCGTAGCCTCGGACCGGCTGTCGGCCTTCGACGTGGTGCTGCCCGACCGCATCCCCGGCAAGGGCGAGATCCTGACCGGCATTTCCCTGTTCTGGTTCGAACGCTTTGATGATCTGGTCCGCAATCACCTGCTGGCCGGCGATCTGACCGAGATCCTGGGCTCGGCCGAGCTGGCTGCAACGCTGGCCCCGCGCAGCATGCTGGTGCGGCGTCTGAAGCCGCTGCCGGTCGAGGCGATCGTGCGCGGCTACCTGGCCGGATCGGGCTGGAAGGACTATCAGGCCTCGGGCCACATCTCGGGGGTCAAACTGCCCCCGGGACTGCAGCAGGCCGACAGCCTGCCCGAGCCGATCTTTACCCCCTCGACCAAGGCCGCGCAAGGCGAGCACGACGAAAGCATCGACTTGGCAAGCATGCAGAAACTCATCGGCGCCGAAATCGCGCTGCGGGTGCGCGACATTTCGCTGGCCGTTTATCGCCGCGCGGCGGCCTGGGCGCGTAACCGCGGCATCATCATCGCCGATACCAAGTTCGAGTTCGGCACCGACGACGACGGTCACCTGTTCCTGATCGACGAAGTCCTGACCCCCGACAGCTCGCGCTTCTGGCCGGTCGATGAATGGCGGCTGGGCATCAGCCCGCCGAGCTTCGACAAGCAGTTCGTGCGCAACTACCTGGAAACCCTGGACTGGGACAAGACCGCGCCGGGCCCGCGCCTGCCCGCGGAAATCATCGAGCAGACCCAGCAGCGCTACCGCGAGGCGGTGCGCAGACTGACCGCAGCCGACAGCGAGTAAAGCGCATCGGCTTGCGGCGCTACACTATGCGTCAAGCTGCGTTGCCCAGACCCGTCCGATCATGAATACATCTTCTGCTTCTTCGTCCGCCGATCAACGTCCGGCCAACACCGAGCGCCGCTACCGCGTCCGGCGCAGCGATCTGCCGCTGAGCTGCCCGACCCCGGAAATGGCCTTGTGGAACTCGCACCCGCGCGTCTACCTGCCGATCGAGAAAACCGGCCACGCGCTGTGCCCGTACTGCGGCGCCGAGTACATTCTGGAACAAGATTAGTCACCCCCCAGGCCGATCACGACCTTTTGCCCCGGTGACCCACCCCCCGTCTCGGCCGCCGCTGATCGGTTGTGACAGCGCTGTCGGGCATGCCGCCGGTGTGATCCTGTTTTCGGTGCTGGCGTTCGGGCTGTTGCTGCCAAAGCTCGCCGGCGCGGGATTGCTGGGGCTGGGGCTGATCGCCATCGCCTGGCTGAGCCTCCGCGGCCAGTGGCGCCTGGCCGGCCTGCAGGCGGCCGAGCGCCTGCTGATGCTGGCGGCGCTGGTCTTTGTCGGCCTGTTGTTGCTGGCCTGGCTGGGCCACGGGCTGCCGGCCAGCGGCGCCGATGCCCTGACCCGCGCCGGCCGCCTGCTCCTGATCGTGCCGGTCTTTCTTTTCTTGCGCCGGGTCGACGGGCTCGCCAGCTACTGGTGGCACGGCCTGACCGTTGGCGCGCTGGCGGCGGGACTATACGGCTGGTGGTTTTTGCTTACCGGGCAGGTAAGCGAGTTCGGGCAGCGCGCCGGAGGCGCTACCAACCCGATCTATTTCGGCGGCATCTCCCTGCTCATGGCCTTCATGCTGCTGCCCCGGATCGGCGCATCGCAAGCGCCGGGCTGGCAGCGGGCGCTGGCGGCCGCGGGCGTGGTCGGCGGTGTTTCGGCCAGCCTGCTGTCGAGTTCGCGCGGCGCCTGGCTGGCGGCTGTGCCGCTGCTGGCCGTCTACGTGATCATCTACCGGCACCATGTCGGCGCGGCGTGGCGCTTCGGCCTGCCGCTGCTGTTCGTGGCCGGCACGCTCGCCCTGACCCTGCTGCCGGCGGTGGACATGGACCAGCGCATGATCGATATCGGCCGCGAGCTGCTGGCCTCAATCAACGGCCAGCAGGCGGAAGGCGGCGTGGCCGAGCGCATCGAGATGTGGCGGATCGCAAGCGCCCGGATTCTCGACCAGCCCTGGCTGGGGCCTGGACCCGGGGCTTTCCAGCTGGCCTTGAACGAGGCGGTGGAGAGCGGGAAAGCGCGGCCGGAACTGTTGGCCTACCGTCACCCGCACAACCAGTTCCTGTCGGCCATGCTGTACGCCGGGCTGCCGGGCCTGCTGGCCCTGATCATGCTGTTCGTTGCGCCGCTGCGACGGTTCTGGCAGATTCGGCAGGGCAGCCTGCAGGCCACGGTGCATATCGCCTGGTGCGGCCTGGCCGCGATCACCGTACTGGCGACCATGGGCTTGAGCGAATCGATCTTCGAGCGCAACATCGGGGTGGTGTGGTTTACCCTGCTGGTCAGCGCCACCCTGGCCTTGGCCGTCTCGGAGCGTCGCCGCGAACTGGCCGGCGCGGGCGCGCGCAGGGCCTCGCTGAGCGTGATCATCATCGCGTGCAACGAAGCCGACCGCATCGCCCGCTGCCTGGAGTCGGTGCACGGCTGGGCCGACGAGATTATCGTGCTCGACAGCGGCAGCCAGGACGATACGGTGGCCGTCTGCCGCCGCTACACCCCGCGGGTCGAGCAGACCGACTGGCCCGGCTTCGGCGTGCAGAAACAACGCGCGCTGGACCGCGCCAGCGGCGACTGGGTGCTGTCGCTGGACGCCGATGAAGTCGTCGATCCCGAGCTCAGGCGCGAAATCGACTTCACCCTGGCGCGCCCAACGCCTCCGCACCAGGGCTACGCCCTGCCCTGGCTGACCCACGTCTTTGCAACGACCCTGCAGCACGGTCACTGGGCGCGGGCGCCCCTGCGCCTGTTCAGAAGAGACTGCGGCCGCTTCACCCCGAGCGCCGTGCACGAAAAAATCGTGCTGGACCCGCGCTGCCGGATCGGTCGCCTTCAGGCACCCCTGCACCACTACAGCTATCGCGACGTCGAACATGCCCGGGCCAAGCTCTCAAGCTATGCGCAACTGCAGGCCCGCGAGCGGTTTGGCGCCGGCAAGCGCTGCCGCTGGCCCGCCCTGGCATGGATTCGGGCCGCGCTGAACTGGGTCGACAACTACCTGCTGCGGGCGGCCTTTCTGGACGGGCGCGGCGGCTGGATCATGAGTCGGCTGACGGCGGCCTACACGCTGGAAAAATACCGGGCGCTGGCGCGCCTGGGGCGGGAACGATAGGCGTTCGGGGTAATCAGGATCCCGGGTTCGGCGGTGCCGCGGACGCGTAGCGATCGGCGGTACCCGGCGGCGCGGTCTTGAAACGGCGGTGCAGCCACCAGTACTGGGGCGGATTGAGCCGCACGTAACGCTCGAGGAAGGCATTGAAACGGGCCAGGTCGGCCTCGGTATCGCCGGAGGGATAGTCCTCCCAGGCCGCCTCGAAATGGACCTGCACGCGCCCGTCGGGCAGCTTGAGCGGATACATCGGCACCACCCGCGCCCGCCCCAGGCGGACCAGGTCCACCAGGCCGGTCGGGGTGGCCGTGGGCAGGCCGAAAAACGGCGCAAAGGCGCTGCGTTCGGGCCCGAAGTCCTGGTCCGGCGCGTACCAGAGCACGCCGCCGGCGCGCAGATGCCGGACCATGGCGCGCACGTCGTCGCGCGCGATCATGGCCTCGGCGTAGCGCGCGCGGCCCTGGTTCTGAAAGGCCTCGAGCACCGGCTGACGCAGCGGCCGATAGATGGCCCGGGCGGTGACGCTTTCGCCGACCAGCCTGGCGCCCAGCTCGATGCAGGTCACGTGCCCGGTCAGCATCAGCACGCCGCAACCGCTGGCCTGGGCGGCGCGCAGGTGTTGAAGCCCGACCAGTTCGCCGAAGCGGCGATCGAAGCGACCGGGCCTACACCAGACCACAGCGGTTTCGGCCAGGCTGTCGGCCAGATGGCGGAAATGGGCGCGGCACAGCGCGTTGCGCTCGCCCTCTTCGCGCTCGGGAAAGCACAGCGCCAGGTTGCGCGCCACCACCGCCCGGCGCCGCCGCATCAGCAGGCGCAGCGTCGGCGCCAGCGGCCGCAGCAGCGCACGCGCCAGTCCCAGCGGCAACCGCCCCAGCGCCCGGACCGGCAGCAGCGCCAGGCGCAGCAGGAAGTCGCCCAAGGCTTTCATGGCCTACATTATGCGGCCAGCGGCTGCGGCCGGGGCTACACTGGCCGAACCATGCCCGTCGTGTATCGCCTGCTGACCCTCCTGCTGACGCCGCTGGCGCTGGTGCGCCTGCAGCGCGGCGAGACCCGCCCCGGGCGCTGGCGCGAGCGCCTGGGACGCCTCGAGGGCCTCAGCCCCGGGCGGGTCTGGATTCATGCCGCATCGGTGGGCGAGATCAACGCCGCCCAGGGCCTGGTCAACGGCCTGCTCGAGCGCGGCGAAAGCCTCGTGGTCAGCACCATGACCGTCACCGGCGGCGAGCGCTGCCGCGCGCTGTTCGGCGAGCGCGTCGAGCACCGCTACCTGGCGCTGGACAATCCGTTCGCGGTCAAGGCCTGGCTGGCCGGCGTGCGGCCGCGCCTGGGTCTGATCATCGAAACCGAAATCTGGCCCGAGCTGTTTGCCCGCTGCCGCGCGCTCGACATCCCGCTGCTGATGATCAGCGCCCGGATCAGCGATGCCGCCATGCGGCGCTACCGAAGATTCCCCCGCCTGTTCGGCGCGGCCCTGAACGGCATTGCCCTGGCCACGTGCCAGACCCAAACCGACGCTGAGCGCCTGAGCACGCTCGGCCTGCCGCCTACGCGCGCGCGCGTGGCCGGCAACCTGAAATTCGACCTCGCGCTGCCCGCCGGTCTGCGCGAGCAGGCCAAGGCACTGCAGTCGCAGTGGCATCGGCGGCCGGCCTGGACCGCCGGCAGCACGCGCCCGGGCGAAGAAGAAATCCTGATCGCCGCCCATCGTCGCCTGCGGCTGAGCCAGCCCGACGCCTTGCTGATCCTGGCGCCTCGACACCCCGATCGGGCCGCAGACATCGCGAGCTTGCTGGATCGAGAAGCGATCAACTGGGTTTATTTCGGCCAGCAGCCGGAACCGCAAACCGGCGTTGTGCTGGTCGCGCGTCTGGGCGTGCTGATGGCTTGCTACGCGGCCTCGCAGGTCGCGTTCGTCGGCGCCAGCCTGGTTGGGCTTGGCGGCCACAACCTGCTCGAGCCGGCCGCGCTGGCGCGGCCGGTGCTGGCCGGGCCGAATCTTCATCAGCAAGCCGAGGCGGCCCGTGCCCTGGACGCCAGCGGCGGGTTGATCAGGGTCGCCGACGCCGCCGCGCTGGCTCGATGTCTAGCGCAGCTGTTGGCCGATCCCGACCAGGCCCAAGACATGGGCCAGGCCGCCCGGCGCGCGCTGGACGGCGGCCGCGGCAGCCTGGATCGAACGCTGAGCGCCATCGCCCCCTGGCTTGCCGCCGCAGGGGCGCCGGGTCAGCGCAGCAGCTGATTGACCTCGACCAGATCCTGTTCATCGAGCAGTCCGGCGGCCTGGCGCAGCCGCAGGCCGTTGAGGATGAACTGGTGGCGGGCGTCGGAGTAATTGCGCTGGGCCTGGAACAGGCGCTGTTCTGAAATCAGCACGTCGACGATGGTTCGGGTGCCGACCTCGAACCCGGCGTTGGTGGCCTCCAGCGCGCTTTCGGCCGAGATCAGCGCCTGGCGTCGGGCCTCGACTTCGCGGATGCCGGCGATCACGGATCGGTAGGCGGTTTCGGTCTGCCGGACGACCGCGCGCTCGGCCTGGTCCAGGACATCGTCGGCCAGCCGCAGGCTTTCGCCGGCCTGGCGCCGCCGCGACACGGTGGCAAAGCCCTCGAAGATGGGAATTTCGAGGGTCAGACCCAGCTGCCAGCCGTCGGTGCGGAAGGTGGTCGTTCCGATTGGGCTCTGGGTTTCAGGGTCGCGCGCCACGAACTCGTTATTCTGGTTGCGGCTGTAGGATCCACTCAGGCCCAGCGTCGGCAAATGGCCGGCACGGGCAATGCGCAGCTCGGCGTCGGCCACGTCGACCTGGCTGCGCTGCTGCAAGACCTGCGGGCTGGACTCCAGCGCCGCCTGCACCCACTCGCGGGCATCGGTCGGATCGGGCGGTGAGAGCGGGACGTCCTCGATCAGCGCGGCGAAGTTCTCGAACCAGGTCCCGGTGGTCTCGCGCATCGCCTCGCGGGCGTCTTCGAGCGCGTTCTGGGCCACGATCACCCGCGCCCGGGCACCGTCCCAGGTCGCGCGAGCTTCATGCACGTCGGTGACGGCGGCCAGACCCACCTCGAAGCGCTGTTCGGCTTGCTCGAACTGGCGCCGCAGCGCGGTTTCCTCGGCCTCGGAAAAACGCAGGGTCTCAACGGCGGTCAGAACGTCAAAGTAGCGCTCGCTGACGCGGAACAGAAAGCTCTGGAAGGCTTCCCTGTAGCGGGCGTCGGCGGCCGCCAGCTCGGCCCGCCCGCGCGCCAGGCGCCCGTAGTTGGCGTCGTCGTAGATGCTCTGGCGCAGCTGTATGCTGTAGTTGCGCTGATCGATGTCGTTGGTCGGCAGGCTGTTTCCGTCCACGCTGGACGAGGACTCGCCCAGCGTCTGCGAGGCGCTGCCCGACAGCTGCGGCAGCAGCGCGGCCCGGGTCTGGACCGGAATCTCGCCGGCAACGGCCAGGCGGCGTTCGGCGGCGCGCAGTTCGGCATCATTGGTCTGGGCCAGTTCGTAAACGCCCAGCAGGTCGACCGCGAAGGCCAGCGGACTCAGCGCAAGCGACAGGCCCAGCGCAACGGCAGTTTTCTTGATCATCAGCATACTCTAATGTAACTTGACTCAGAATTCGAATGCGGGGCGGTCTTCGGCCCCGACCAGGCGGGGCAGGTCGGTCTCGAACAGGCTTTCGGTGGTCCAGCCTTCCTGCGCGTCTCGGTGCAGGCAGACCGCTTCCATGGCCGGACTGCAGCCGCGCACGGCAAACAGACGTCCGCCCGGCTTTACCCAGTCGCGCAGCCGCGCCGGAATCTCGGCCGCCGATGCGGTCACGACCACCCGGTCGAAGCCTCGGCCCGGGTTGAAATCGGCATCGAAAACATCGCTGCAGCGCACCTCCACGTCGGCCACGCCCAGGCGCTCCAGGCGCGCGGCCGCGGTATCGGCCAGCTCGGCGTGGATATCGATGCTCAGGACCCGCCCACCGAGCGCCGCCATGCAGGCCGCGCTAAAGCCGGTGCCGGTACCGATTTCGAGCACCGAGTGACCCGCCTCCAGCGCCAGCGCCTGCAGCATCCGGCCTTCCTCGACCGGCTTCATCATCGACTGCTCCATGGCCAGCGGAATCCGCAGATCGGCAAACGCCAGGCGGCGATAGCGCGAGGGCACGAAATCCTCGCGCGGCACGCGACCGAGAACGTCGAGTACCGCCGAGTCCAGCACGTCCCAGGTACGGACCTGCTGCTCGATCATGTTGAACCGGGCCTGTTCGATGTTCATTGACATGGAGCTATTGTACTCGCCTGTTCGTGAGGCCGGCTGTGCCGGAGGTCATGCGCGCATGCAGTAAAATCGGGGCATCGCCATGCAAGCCTTGAGGCCCAAGCCGTGAACAAACTG
>JBMCIV010000037.1:0-8431 GCA_048616735.1 Wenzhouxiangella sp.
ATTACGATAACAACGGTAATCCCAGGTGGTTACTCGCCCAGGGCCCATTGGAGGGCGACACTATTGAAGGGGAGCTGTTCTCGGTCCAGGGTATTGAGTTCATGCAGGCACGCGGCACCGTCAGTTCGCCAGAACAGAGGACAGGGACCTTCGAGATCGTTTTCGAAAGCTGCGACCGCGGTACCGTTAGCTATGCGCAAGAACTGCCGACTCAGGGTACGGACTTTTCCATTGGTTCCGGCAGTTTCGATATTACCCGCCTGACCACCATCCCCGGCATGGACTGCACCGGCGGCATTACCGACAACATCCCGCCGAGCGCCGTCCCGGAGCGGTTCGAAATCGACCTGCAGCCGGCTGCAGCGTTTCCCCTGGCGCGGGGTGACGCCGATTGGGATCTGCGTCCGGGATCCGCCGAGTTCGAAGTCGATATCGAGTATGTCGAGCCCGGGACCTATACGGTCGTGGTGGGCGGCATTGAAAGGGGCAGCATCGTCGCTGTCATTGAGGATGACGACGAACTGGCCGAGGGCTACATCGAGTTCCGCTCCCCGCAGCGCAGGGATTATCCGCTGCTGGATTTTGATCCTCGCGGTCAGATCATCGAAGTATTCTGGAACGATCAGGTGGTCCTTTCTTCCACAGCGCCTGATTCCGGCCAGCCCGACGGTTCCGGTCTGGCGCCCGAGTTCGGCGACGAGGACATCAAGGTGGTCATGGCCAACACCGGGGTTTATCCCGGCGGCGATGCAGACGCCGAACTGGAGCGTGAACGGCGCCAGGTCAGCTTCGAAGTTGATGTTGACGATGTGCCCGTCGGGGAATACTCGCTTCGGGTCGACACCATCGAGCGCGGCATGATTCGCGTCGAAGCCGACAGTGATGGAGATACCGACGGGGAACTGGAGTTCCGTTTCCCGGCCACCCCGGGCTACCCGCTGCTTGATTTCGACCCGCGCGGATCGCTGATCGAGATCATGGAAGGAGACAGAACCTTGTTCTTCGTAGATTTCCCGGACGAGGGAGGGACGTCAAATCCCGGCCAACCGGGACCGGGGGGAGAAGACTCGGGTCCGGAGCTGGAAATCGTCTATGACATTCCCAATCTGGGGGTCTTTTCGCAAGCAGACGCCAAAGCGGAGTTCTACCGCGATGAAGACGGTCTGGAATTTGATGTGGAGATCGATGACGTGCCGGCCGGAACCTATACCCTGAGGGTCGGCGGTGTCGTTCAGGGCAGCATCGTCGCCGTGGTGCCCGCTGATGAACAAGACGACGGCGACTTCAGCGCCGAAGGGGAAATCGACTTCTCCAATCCCCAGCAAGCCGGGGATGAGTTACTGGAGTTCACCGTGGGTGGTCAGCTGATCGAGATTCTCGACGGCGACACCGTCATTTTCCAGGGTACTTTCCCGAATACCTGATCGCTGTATCCAGCAGCACAGCGCTCGTTCACCGGACGGGCGCTGTCTTTTCGACGGCAGAGCCTCTACAGCCCTCTCGCCCAGGCAGGCCTGAGCGGCGCGCTTTCAGGGCGGGCGATCGCGGCCCGGACCTGGCCCAGTAGACGTTGCTTGTCGGCACCCAGGCGGCCCTTGAGCACCAGCCAGTTCGAGGCGTGGTCGGAGCGAAACACCGTATTTTCCAGCTCCAGTTGATCCAGCAGTTGCTCCATTTCGCGAAACAGCCCGGTCTGATCCAACGGCTCCCACTCCGGGAAACCCGCCCGAAAACGCGCCTCGCCCATCGGAAAGCTGACCACCAGGGTGGCCAGAAACTCCGGCTGGGTCGCGTTGGCCAGCCGGGCCGAGTTGCGCGCATGCTGGTCCGAGTAAACCTGCCCGCCGAGCCCGTTGAGGATCATTACCGAGCGGGTAATGCCGGCTTGGGCGAGCTTGTCGAGGGCGTCGACCGTGGAGGCGAAGGTTTCGCACTTGTTGACCTTTTCCAGCACCCGGTCGTCGCCGGACTCGGCGCCCACGTAGGCCATCTTCAACCCCGCCTCGTGCAGTTCGCTCAACTCGGCCGCGCTCTTGCGTTTGAGATTGCGCGGCAGGCAATAGCTGGACACCCGCTCCACCGCGGGCAGGTGTTGCTTGATGGCCTGCAGAATGCGCAGCAGCCGGCGGCTGGGCAGGACCAGGGCATCGCCGTCGGCCAGAAAAACCCGCCGTACACAATCACCGAAGGTCTCGCCCGCGCGCCGGATGCTCTCGAGCACCTCAGCCTCTTCGCGGGCGCGGAATTTTTTCTGCGGCGCGGTATACATCTCGCAGAACGTGCACTGGTTCCAGGAACAGCCGTCGGTGACCGGCAGGATCAGCGAATTGCCCTCGCTGGGCGGGCGGAAGACGGGCTCGATGTAGCGAATGGGGATGGCGCTGGCCATGGATGATTCAGTCTGGAGGTTCAGTGGGTGACTCACCAACACTATACTGATCCTGCTCACCCTGCGGCGAAGAGATCGCCTCTGGCCATCATGCGAAATTCAAGCTATTCCAGCCTGCGCACCCGTCTATGGACGCGACGCCTGTTCAATCCCTTCCTCGAAAAAGCCTCTCTGTGGCTGGCGCCGGCGGCCTCGCTGCAAGGCCGCGAACTGCTCTACCAGAACATCGTTCACCGCGATCTCGACCGGCTCGGCATCGCTGATCTGGCGCTGTATCCGGTTCGCAGCGCGGCGACCTACAGCTATCTTTATCTGTTGCTGCGGCTGGTGCAGGAGACCGGTCCGCTGCGCGTTCTGGAGCTCGGCGCCGGTCTTTCCACCGTGCTGCTCGATCGTCTGCGCGAGCGCTTCGGTCTGGAGCTGACCTCGCTGGAGAACGACGGGGATTGGGTGGCCCGGATCCGCCAGCAGGGCGCCAGCGCGGTGGTTCATTCGCCGCTTGTCGAGCGCAGCCTCCAGGGCTACATCGCGCGGGTCTACGACAGCGGCGTGCTGGCCGGCGACAGCCGCTTCAACGTGCTGCTGGTCGACGGGCCCAGGCGCAGCCGCCGACGTTCGCGCTGGACCGCCCTGGAGTTCATCGAGGGCAGGCTGGAAGAAGACTTCGTGATCGTGTTCGACGATGCCGAGCGGCCGGGTGAGATCGACACGATTTCGGCCGCGCTGCGCCTGCTCGACCGGCGCGGCATCCGCTACGGCGCGCATCTGACCCGCTCGGTCAACAGCCAGTTCGTGATCGCGACCGCCGGGTTTCAGGCCGCGCTCCATTTCTGACCGCTCAGCGCTACCTCACTTGTCGCATGGCCTACCGGGCCCGGGCAGTGAAGTATCCAGGCGCGGCTCCCGCGGCCGCTGGCGGGCGAACGCGGCCAGCAAGGCCGGGTTGAGGTTAGCCGGGACCGCCCGGCTCAGGCGCGAGGACAGCAGGCGGGCCGGGAAACGGGCCCCGGGCTGGCCGCGAAAATTCCAGCAGGCGATCGCCCACATCAAGCCCAGCACGCGCTGAAAAAAGCGCGGATCGTAGCGCTGCAGTCTGAGGTTGGCGCTCGCCAGGCGGTTCAGCCACTGCTCCGCCCAGTCCAGGTATTCGGCAGCGTCGGCAATCGCGCGATCGCGTTTCTGGGTCAGCTGGTAGTGCCAGGCCAGGTCGCGCTCGCTGTAGTCAACGCCAAGATCGGCCAAACCCTCGCCCTGGATGGCCATCTTGCGATCGCGCCCCAGTCCCGTGGTGTTTTTGGTGATGCGGCCGGCATGCTCGCGTCCGCACACCAGCAGGTGCGGCAGGTTGGCCATGCGATGGCCGCGGGCCAGGCGCAGGTGCAGGTGATAGTCCTGGCAGCGGGGGAAGGCCTCGTCGTAGCCGAAATCGCGCAGCACGGCGGTACGCGCCATGATCGTGCGGTTGATCAACGCGCAGTGGAACAGCAGGTGGGCCTCGACCGCTTCGGGCCTGAGCGGGTGGCGGCGAACGCGCGCCAGTCGCTGGCCCTGCGCATCCATCAAGGTACAGCCGCTGCCGACCTGGACGATGTCGGGATGGCGATCGAGAAACTCGACCTGGCGGCCGAGCCGGTCCGGGTAGGCGTAGTCGTCGCTGTCGAGCAGCGCGATGTACTCACCGCGGGCCAGCGCCAGGCCGCGGTTGCGGGTTGCCGGGATGCCGAGGTTGGTCGGGTTGCGCTCCAGCCGCACGCGGGCATCGGTATAGGCTGCGATGCGTTCGACCGTGCGGTCGCTGGAGCCGTCGTCGACGAGCAGGATCTCGAAGTCCGTATACTGCTGGGCCAGCACGCTGTTGATCGCGGTGCAGACGTAGTCTTCGCGATTGAAGACCGGAATAAAGACGGTGACCTTGGGAGTTTGGCGCATGACCCGGCTGCGATTCGGGATTGGTAACGGGCAACGGCGCAGTATAGAGGCTCGCTCGCGATCGCGTTCGGGGCGGCCGGCTTGATCGGCCGGATCCGCCAGCGGCCGGTGCACGGCCCCGGCCGTCGCCTGCTCAACTGGGCGCGTTCGCGCCTGCTCAACGGCGTGGGCAAGTCGCAGCGGGCGTTTTTCGTGACCCTCAACGGCCACCGCTACAAGCGCGTGGTGTGCGGCGACAGCGTCCAGGCCGCCGCCGTGGCCGCCGCTCTGGAGGACTGTCGCGATGTCGTCGGACTGCCCGAAGTCGTTCTGGCCCAGGAGAACGAGGTCTGGGTTCGTTTCGTCGAAGGCCGCAGGGTCGAGGCCGGCACCGAATCCGACTGGCTGGCGCTCAACGACTTCTTCGCCGCGCTTTACGCCAAAGAGCCCCGCCTCGTCGATCTGGCCGAGACCCGTCTTCATCCGCGCTTGCTGGTCGACCTGGATTTTCTCCGCGACAGCGGAGTGCTTGACGAGAGTCGCCACACCACGCTTTGCGGTCGCGCCGAGCAGCTGCGCCCGGCGCGGCTGTGGCTGGGCTACGACTACCTGGACCCGGTGCTGAAGAATTTCGTCATCAATGATCAGGGCCTGTTCGCGGTCGATATCGAAAGCCTCGAGGCGGGTGTGGCGCTGGGCACCGGGATCGCCAAAAGCGGACTGCACTGGCTGGGCGCTGACCGGCAGCGTTTTCTGGAGCGCCTCTGCCGTCAGCCCGGTGTGCCGGATCTGAAAGCGCAATTGGGCTATGTGGAGCTCTGCCTGCTGGCGGCATGGACCAAGCGCAAGCTGCTGACGGGCAAGTGGTCGCGCGTGCGCTCGCAGCCTTTCGACCGGTTTTGCGGCGCTCACCCGGACTCGCTCGGAAACCCCTGAGGCCTACGACGAGGGCTGGCTGTGGTATCCTTGCCGGTCGTCTTGTTTTCCCCGACCAGGCCGTTCGGAAGCGATGCACATTCGCTTCCGGCCTGGTTTCGACCGTTGACGGCCCGGAGGCCGATACCCGATGAAAACCCTGTTTGTCCGCAACATCCACCCCGAAACCCGCGAAAGCCAGCTGCGCGAGTTGTTCTCGCGCTGCGGCACGGTGCGCAAGTTGGATCTGCCGCTGGATATCTTTACCCGTCGCTGCCGCGGCGTGGCCATGATCGACATGGAAGGCCATGAAGCCCGCGCGGCCATTGCCGAACTCGACGGGACCGAACTCAACGGTCAGTCGATCCAGGTGCGCGAAGAACGCCCGCGCGGCAAGAAAAAGCGGGGCGGTCGCCGCCGCTAGGGGGTGTTGTCCAGCCCTGCCAGCGACGCCCCCAGGCGCACGCTGCCGCCGTCCAGAACCCCGTAATGGGCGCTGACGTAACAGCTGCGGCCCATGGCAAACCAGCGCGCTGCAAGCACCACCGGCCCGGTACGCGCCAGGAGTTCTTCTGATACCGGTTTTCTGATTTCCCAGGTCTTTTCGAACGGGCCGAAACGCGCCACGAAGGGCTCGGCGAATGCGTCGCGCAGGGCGACACAGGACGCCCGATCTTCGGTTTGCGAAGGACTGTAAAGCATCGCCTCAACCTCGCGGATACGGCCTTGGTCGGCCATCGCCATCACGCCGACCGGATGGCCGTGTAGCCGGCCGTCATAGCGGATTTCATCAAGCCCGGCGCAGCCGAGACCTGAAAATGCCGTCTCGGGTGCAGCCCGGAATGCCCGGCGCTCGGCTCGGTCAAAGTCCCGATTGAGCAGCAGCGGGCCAATGCCGCGGTCGCTGAGCGCCGTCGGCGCCTCGCCCGCCGCCCCGCCCTGGAGCAACCAGGCGCTCGCCGCCGTGGCGGCGACGAGCATTCCGAGCAAGCCCAGCAGCGCGCGCTGCCTCGCTTGCTGCATCAATCAGCCGGCTCGATCACGCCGCAGGCGATGCGCGGACCGGCGCCGCCGATGGGCTGGGTCATGTGATCGTCCCGATTCTGGTGAATCACGAACGCCGCGCCGTCGTCGTCGACCATGGCCGGCCGGTCTCCGGCGCCATGGATCGAGGCCAGGTTGGTGAACAGTTCGACCTGCACGGTGCCGTCCTCGCGCACGATGATATTGGGCAGGTCGCCGTTGTCGGGACCGTCGGGGTTCATCAAGCCGTGCTGCTTGTCTTCGGGGTTGAGATGCCCACCGGAGGCGACGAAGCCTTCGTCGGGATCCTCGCAGGTGCCGACGCTATGGATATGGATGGCGCGCCGGCCGGCCGGCATGTCGTGGAGGTCAAGGTCAATGATCACGCCGTTCGGACCCTCGGCCAGGCTTGCGGTGCCGACATCGTTGCCGTCGCGGTCGATGAAGCTGGCCGAAGCCTGCGCGTGATCGTCGGCCTGGGCCGATCCCAGGGCCAGGCCCAGTGCTGCGGCTATCGGAAGTGCCAGAATTCTGTTCATGTTCGTCTCCTCGAAGCAGTGCGATTCCAAGTGTCTCCAGCGGTAGATTGGAAATATGCCGCCAGGAACCATTATAGGGACAGCGCTCGGCGCTGCCGGTCCTGGGCGGGAAATCGGAGTGTGCGTCCGGCACGGCCATGCATAATGGAGCCAGGTTCAATCGATGAGATAAGGCCATGAACACGAGCAAGGTGATCTTCGGGTTTTTCGTTTTGCTGGCGCTGACCCTGAATTTTGGATTCTTTCTGGGCGAAATCGACAACCCCGATCACCACAACGTCTATGAGCTGTTCGCCGCCCTCGTGGTGGGTCTGATCGCCACGATCATGAAGCTTGGCGAGCGCTCGCAGATGAGCGCCATGCTGCTGGCCTCGAGTCTGGTGGTGGACCTGCAGCTGCTGGCCGCGGTCTCGGTCTGGGTCTTGTCGGTGCACGTCTTCGAGATCGGGTTGACGCCGGCCGTGATGGCCAGCGTGGTCTCGCTGTCGGGCGGTGCCCTGCTGGCCAATCTGCTCTCGGTCGTGCTCTTGGCCCTGGAAACCGCCGGACTGAGCCGCTGATCGGCCATGCGCCGTTCCACTGCCCTGCTGTTCTTCCGCCGTATGCGGGTCCCGCTGATCGTTTTGATCTCGGCCTACTCCATCGCCACGGTCGGCTTTACCCTGATGCCCGGCACCGACGCCGACGGTAACCCCTGGCGCATGAGCGTGTTCGACGCGTTCTATGTGGTCAGCTACACCGGCAGCACGATCGGGTTTGGTGAGGTGCCCTACGAATTCAGCAAGGCGCAGCGTCTGTGGACCATGGTCAGCATCTACCTGACCGTGATTGCGTGGCTGTTTTCCATCGGCAGCATCATCTCTCTGATGCAGGACCCGGCCTTTGCCCAGGCGTTGCGCGGGTCGCGCTTTCGGCGCGCCGTGCGCAACTACGATCAGCCGTTCTACCTGCTGTGCGGCTTCGGCGATACCGGTCGGCTGCTGGCGCGAAGCCTGAGCGAGCTTCGCCACCCGGTGGTGGTGATCGATGATGAGCCGGAAAAGATCGAAGCTTTGTCGGTGGAAACCCATCGCTTCCCGATCCACGGCTATTGCATGGATGCGCGCTTGCCTGAAAACCTCGTTGCCGCCGGCCTGCAGAGCCGCTGGTGCGCCGGTGTCCTGGCGGCCACGGCCAACGACCAGGTCAACCTGAAAGTGGCCGTGACCGCGCGCCTGATCAATCAGCGCACCGCGGTCTACGCCCGCGCCGACGACAAATCGGTTGCCGACAATATGCGCTCCTTCGATACCGCCCACGTCGTGACGCCGACGGAGGAGTTTGTCCGGCGGCTGCGCCTGCTGTTGACGCGCCCGCACACGTATCGTCTTTATCAGTGGTTGCATTCACCACCCGGCAGCGCCATTCCGGCGCTACCCGAACCGCCGACCGGGCGCTGGGTTCTGTGCGGGTTCGGGCGCTTCGGGCGCTCGGTCTACCGGCTTTTGCGGGAGCTCAAGATCGAGGTCACGGTGATCGAGGAAAACCTCGATCTGGCCGGGCTGCCGGAAGGCGCCATCGGCGGTCGGGGCACCCAGGCCGAAACCCTCACAGAAGCCGGGATCGAAGAGGCGGTCGGCATCCTGGCCACCACGCGCGATGATGTCGACAACCTGTC
>JBMCIV010000038.1:0-8369 GCA_048616735.1 Wenzhouxiangella sp.
GAGCACCTGCCCGAGCACTGGCAGGCCTTGGGCGGGGAATCGATCCAGGTCGCCGGCCAGCGCGCCGCCGTGCGCTGCCAGACGCCCGACTTCCTGCCCCTGGCCGGGCCGCTGCCCGACCCCGGCCACAACCCGCATCGGCCCGTCCCGGGCGTTTACCTGAACCTGGCCCACGGCTCGCGCGGCCTGACCCACACGCCGCTGTGCGCCGACCTGATCGCCGACCAGGCCAGCGGCCTGAGCCCGTTCCCCGACGCCGAGCTGATCGACGCCCTGGCGCCGGAACGCTTCATCCTGCGCCGGCGCCGGCGCGATCCGGACTGGAAACCCGGCGCCCGGCCGCGCTCGTCGGCTTGAACAGCCGGGGCCGGGTCTGGTATATCTTTTCCCGGCGTTGGCATCTTGGGAAAAACATCATGCGTTGCACACTGTTCGTCCTCCTTTTTGTTTTCGGCGTCTCCGGGCTGGCAGTGGCCACGCCGATCGCTCCGGCCGCGGAGGCCAAGCGCTCGGAACAGGCCGAATTCGAGGGCCGGATGATCGGCGTGGCCGAAACCCTGCTCGCCTCGCCCGCACCGGCCGAACGGGCGGCCGGGCTGCTGCTGGCCGAGCAGGCAAAGCTCTGGCAAACCACGGCCCAGCCAGTGCTGGGCGAAGCCGAGTTTGACAACGAGCTGCACGGGCTGATCGAGGAAGCGGATTGCGCTCTCACGCGGGCCCTGCTGGCGCAGCTTTGCGGCATGACAGACCGGGTCGACGACTGCCGCCGCCGCGGCCTGGATGAGGCGATCGTGGCGCTGGATGGCGCCGAGCTTTTGGCCCGGCTTCATCTGACCGAGCTCGGCGACCTGGAGCGTGCCCGGGACGTCATGGTGGCGGCCGAACGCGTGGCGCCGCGTCAGGCCGCCTACGCAATGACTGTCCTGGACGGCACTGACACCCGGAGCGAAGCGCTGTCGGCCCGCGCGCAGATGGCCGCAATCTTCGCTCTGGCGTCATCCACCTTCCCACCCTTGTCGCCCATCGAGAACCTGTGCCAGCGAAAGGCCGATCACGATCCGGCGCTGGACCAGGCATGCGAACGGTTGCTCAGCGCCATGATGGATCAGGCCGACAACTTACTCTTGACCTCCCTGGCCTCAGCTCTTGCCGCCCAGCGGGCAGAAGCAGCCGGTAATGCCTTGGCCATGGCTCGACATGCCGGCTGGAGGGCCGAGCTTTCCGAGTTTGTCCGCTGCACCGGCGCCGTCGAAATGGAACCGCTAGCGGCCGAACAACCAGGTTTTATCCGCGAGTTTCTGCAGCATTGGCAGCACCATGGAGAGGCCGGCGCGCATGCTTTCATGGCGGCAAGGGCCGACATCGACTGCGCCTCGCCGCAACCCCCGCCGGTGCCGGATCTGGCCATACGCTAGCGGGCTGAAAAGACTTCCGAACCCCCGCCCCACTGAAGCCGGTGATTCGCCCTGTTCTGCCGATCGATCGGCGCTGCAGCGCTATACTGGAAGCACACTCACCGCGGGAGACTCCCATGGCCGAACAATCCAGACGCGAACAGTTCATCGAGACGCTGAAAAACCGGCTGGACGACCTCAACAGCGAGATGGACAAGCTGGAAAAAAAAGCCGACGAGGCCAGCGGCAAGGCCGAGGAGCGCTACGAGGAGCAACTGGCCGACATGCGCGAAAAGCGCGCGGAGATGGAAGACAAGCTCAAAGAGCTGCGTGCGGCCAGCGAGGCCCAGTTCGACAAACTCAAACTGGAAGCCGAGCACGCGTGGAAGGCATTCCAGAATTCGGTGAAATACTTCCGCTCCCACTTCGAATAGGCACAGAGGCACTTCCATGCCGTTCCCGTTGACCCGTCCGCGCCGCCTGCGGGCGCAAACCTTCGCGCGCCGCCTGGTGCGCGAAACCACGCTCAGCCCGGCCGACCTGATCTACCCGGTTTTCGTCCTTGAGGACGACCGGGCTCGCGAGCCGGTGGCGTCGATGCCGGGCGTGGAGCGGGTCGGCCGCGACGGCCTGTTCGGTATCGCCGAGCGCTGCCTGGCCCTCGGCGTGCCGGCGATCGCGCTGTTCCCGGTGGTGCCGGCCGAACGCAAGTCCGACGGCGCCGAGGAAGCCTGGCGCGAGGACGGCCTCGTCCAGCGCACCGTGGGCGCTCTGAAAGCGCGCTTCCCCGAGCTCGGCGTGATCACCGACGTGGCCCTGGACCCCTATACCTCGCACGGCCTCGACGGGTTGATCGACGAGACCGGTTACGTGCTCAATGACGAGACCGTCGAGGCGCTCGTCAAACAGGCGCTCAGCCACGCCCAGGCCGGCGCCGACGTGGTAGCCCCGTCGGACATGATGGACGGGCGCATCGGCGCCATCCGCGGCGCATTGGAAGCCAAGGACCACCCCAATACGCTGATCCTGAGCTACGCGGCCAAGTACGCCTCAAGCTTCTACGGCCCGTTCCGCGATGCCGTGGGCTCGGCGGCCAGCCTGGGCAAATCGGGCAAGGAATCGTTTCAGATGGATCCGGCCAACAGCGACGAGGCCCTGCACGAAGTGGCCCTGGACCTTGAAGAAGGCGCCGACATGATCATGGTCAAGCCGGCCCTGCCCTACCTCGACATCATCCGCCGGATCAGCGACAAGTTCGCTGCCCCGACCCTGGCCTACCACGTCTCGGGCGAATACGCCATGCTCAAGGCGGCAGCGGCCCAGGGCTGGCTGGACGGCGACCGGGTGATGCTGGAATCGCTGCTCTCGATCCGCCGCGCCGGCGCCTGCGCCATCCTGACCTACGCCGCCCTGGAGGTGGCCGAGCAGCTCCAGGACCGCAACGCTTGAGCCAGACCCTGAAGCTGGCCCTGTTCGGCGATCCGGTCGAACACTCGCTCTCGCCCGAGATTCATCGCCGCTTCGGACAACAGACCGGCATTGCGCTGGACTACCGGGCCGTGCGCTGCACCAGCCAGGAGTTCGGCCCGCGCTTTGCCGCCTTCATCGTTGCCGGCGGCCGCGGCGCCAACCTGACCGTGCCGCTCAAGCAGACCGGACTCGGCGTCTGCCAGCAGGTGGCGTCCGCGGCGCGCGCGGCCCGGGCGGTCAACACCCTGGTCCGGCGCGAGGACGGCTGGCACGGCGCCAACACCGACGGCGCCGGCCTGATCCTCGATCTCGAGCGTCTCGGTCTCGATCCGGCCGGCCGACGGGTGCTGATGATCGGCGCCGGCGGGGCCGCGGCCGGCGTACTCGGGCCGCTGCTCGACCGCCAGCCGACCCTGACCGTTATTCTCAACCGGACCGGCGCGCGGGCCGAAGCGCTGGCCCAGAAGTTCGCCCGGCGCGGCGTGGTCATCGGCGGCGGCTTTGACCAGGCGGGCGATCTCGGCGGCTTCGACCTGCTCATCCAGGCCACCAGCAGCGGCCACGGTCAAGCGCTGCCGCCGCTGGAGCGAAGCTGGCTTACCGAGCAGGCGGAGGCTTACGATCTCAACTATGGACCGGCCCATCGACCCTTCAAGGACTGGTGTTCAAGTCAGTCTTTGGCTTGTTACGACGGGCTGGGCATGCTGGTCGGCCAGGCGGCCCTGGCGTTCGAAATCTGGACCGGACGACGACCCCGGATGGACCCGGTGCTCGACGCCCTGCGCGCCCGCCAGACCGCGCCCTGAAAGATTGCCCCGGCGAAGGCCGGGGCTTGCCGAAGCGCACTCAGCTGACCACGGTCACCGGCGTTCGGGTATGGCGCAGGACCTTGTCGGAAACGCTGCCCAGCAGCAGTGAGCCCATCCGGGTCTGGCCGCGGCGGCCCATGACCAGCAGCACGTCGCGCGCATCGTTCAGGTAGTCCATAATGGCTTCGGCGACATCGCCCGTCAGCGCCACCTCTTCGGGCGGCTGGTCGCGGTCGCTGATGGCGTCAAGCACGGCGTCGAAGGCCTTGCGCGCGGCGCTGTCGCGGGCCTCCTCGATTTCTTCGACGGTCATGCCCAGCGCGCCGGCAATGTCGTCGGACATCAGCGCAAACACGTACAGCAAGACCAGCTCGGCACCCATGCTGTCGGCCATGCGCGCAGCCACACGCGCGGCCTGCAGGCCATTGTCGGAGCCATCGACGGCCACGATCACCTTGCGGAATCTGTTCATGGTGTTCTCCATCCCGTGCCCAGGATGCATGATGCCATGCCTCAAGGCTCGCGGCAGTCGACCGAGACCACCGAACGGGTCTCGCCGTCGTCGACCAGCGCGGTCAGGCGCCCACCCCACACGCAGCCCGAATCCAGACAGGCCACCCGCTCGGTGATCATCAAGCCCAGCATCGCCCAGTGGCCGAAGATCAGCAGCCGGCCGCGCCAGTCCGGGTGAAGATGCTCGAACCAGGGCCGGAAGCCCTTGGGCACCGCGCGCGGATCGCTTTTGGCCTCCAGCTCCAAGCGCCCGCGCGCGTCGCAGAAGCGCATGCGGGTCAACACGTTGGTGCTGGCGCGCAAGCGCTTGTAGTGCGGCTGGCTGGGACGCCAGCGGCGCGGACGGTCGCCGTACATGTGGCGGAAAAACTGCTCCGGCTCGGTCGCCAGCGCGTGCTCCAGCTCGGCTGCCTGAACCGCGGTCTGACGCGGGCCCCAGCGCGGGTCGGTGCCGGCATGGACCAGGGCGAGCCCTCTCTTGGCGCTGGTCCAGAACAGCGGCTGGCGCCGCAGCCAGGCCAGCAGTTCCGAGCCATCGGCGGCGTCCACAATGGCGTCGAACTCCGCATTTCGGCGCAGTCGAGCCGGCGCCTGGCCGTGCGCGTAGGCCAGCAGGTGCAGGTCGTGGTTGCCGAGCACGGTCATCGCCGCATCGCCCAGCGAGCGCACCAGGCGCAGCGTTTCCAGCGACTGGCCGCCGCGGTTGACCAGGTCACCGGCCAAGCGCAGGCGATCCTTCGAGGGATCAAAGGCGAGTCGATCCAGCAGCCGAGCCAGCGCGTCGCGGCAACCCTGGATGTCACCGATGAAGATCTGGCGTTTCATCGCCCGCTATTTTACCGACCGGGCGCCGGATGCAAGGCTGATGACGACGTCGGCCTGGCCGGGCAGTTGTTCGACCATGCGCGCCGCGACCCGCTCGCTGATCGCTTCGGCCTCGGCCACGGTGAGACCGCCGTCGACGTGAATGCGGACATCGACGAAGATTCGCCCGCCCATGCGCCGCGAGCGCAGCCGGTCGTGCCAGGCAACATCCTGAACGCCGTCTATGGTCGTTGAAAGGGCTTTGAGTTCACGGTTGGACAGGCCGGTATCGACCAGCTCGGTGGCCGCAGAGCCGAGCAGCGTCCAGCCCACCCACCCCAGCATCAGTCCGACGATGGCTGCGGCCACGCTGTCCAGCCAGCGCAGGCCCATCATCGCACCGGCCACGCCGACAATAACCACCACCGACGACATCGCATCGCTGCGGTGATGCCAGGCGTTGGCCCGCAGCAGCGCCGAATCGGTGCGGCGGGCCACGCGTACCGTGTAATGGTAAAGGCCTTCCTTGACCAGCACCGACAGCAGCGCCACGCCAAGCGCCAGCCAACCGGGCATGAGCTGGCGGGCCGGCTCGAGCAGGCGGGTGGCCGAATCGATCAAAAACGCGGCCCCGATGGACAGCAGGATCAGCCCCACCCCCAGCGTGGCCAGGGTCTCGATGCGTTCATGACCGTAGGGATGGTTGTGATCGGCCTCGCGCGAACCGAAGCGCGCCGCCAGCAGCACCAAGGCATCGCTGGCCAGGTCGGAAAGCGAGTGCACGCCGTCGGCGATCAGGGCCTGCGACTGGCCGGCAACCCCACCGGCGACCTTGGCCACCGACAGGCCCAGGTTGAGGATCGCCCCGATGATGGTGACGCGCCGCTTCTGAGGCCAGTGCAGGCCCTCGCTCATGGCTGGGCCAGGCCGTGTTTGCGCACCAGGCTGACAAAGTTCAGCCGCAAGGGATTGCGCTCATCGGCCGGTCGTGTCCGGACCGCAACGACCTTCCAGTCCGGCCAGCGCAGCGCGGGAAACCAGGTGTCGCCGTCGACCTGGGCATCGATCAGGGTCAGCTCCAGGCGCTCGGCAAGCGGCAGCGCCGCGGCGTAGATCTGGCCGCCGCCAATCACCATCGCTGCCGGACTCTCAGCCACTTCGGACAACGCGGCTTCGAGGCTGTCGACAAGGCAGACCGCTGGCGGCAGCCGCGGACGCGATCGGCTGATGACCACGTTGGTTCGACCCGGCAGCGCTCGGCCGATGGACTCGAAGGTCCGGCGCCCCATGATCACCGGATGGCCCAGGGTGATGCGCTTGAAGTGGCGCAGGTCGGCGGGCAGATGCCACGGCATGGTGCCGTCGCGGCCGATCACGCCACCGTGCGCCATGGCCGCGACCAGCGTCAGCGTGGGGGTGGACCGTTGCCGCCCGGCCGCCGTCATCACACCGCCACGGGGGCGCGGATGGCCGGACCGGGGTCGTAACCGCGCAGTTCGAAATCCGCGTAGACGAAATCTTCCAGGCGCGTTCGGTCGGGGTTGAGGACCATCTGCGGCGGCGGCCGCGGGGTCCGGCGCAGCTGCTCGTCAACCTGGTCAAGATGGTTCAGATAGATGTGGGCATCCCCGAAAGTGTGGATGTAATGGCCCGGCGCCAGCCCGGTGACCTGGGCGACCATCAGCGTCAGCAGCGCGTAGGAAGCGATATTGAACGGGATACCCAGGAAAAGGTCGGCCGAGCGCTGGTAGAGCTGGCAGCTCAGCCGACCCTCGGCGACGTAGAACTGGAACAGACAGTGGCACGGCGCCAGCGCCATGCGCCCGGCTTTGACGTTGGCCTGTGGCGAGATCGATTCATCCGGCAGATCGGCCGGATTCCAGGCCGAGACCACGTGCCGGCGCGAGTCCGGGCGCTGCCGGATCTGCTCGACCACCTGGGTGAGCTGATCGATGGCGCGGCCGTCGGGCGTGGGCCAGGACCGCCATTGAACCCCGTACATCGGCCCCAGGCTGCCGTCCTCGTCGGCCCACTCGTCCCAGATCGTAACGCCGTTGGCGCGCAGGTAATCCAGGCGGGTTTCGCCGCGGATGAACCACAACAACTCGTGGATGATGGACCGGACGTGGACCTTCTTGGTCGTGACCAGCGGAAAGCCCCGGTCCAAGTCGAAGCGCAGCTGGTGACCGAACGAACTCAGCGTGCCGACACCGGTTCGGTCGTGCTTGCGAACGCCGTGATCGCGGACATGGCGCAGCAGCTCCAGATATCCCTTCATACCGGCTTTCTCCGGGTGTAGGCCCAGACCATCAGGCCGGCACCGGCCAGGATCATGGGCAGCGACAGCAGCTGCCCCATGGTCAGCCAGTCCAGGGCCACGAATCCCAAGTGAGCATCGGGCTCGCGGAAGAATTCGGCCACGAATCGCAGCACGCCGTAGCCGGCCACGAACAGGCCGCCAACGGCGCCGGCCGGCCGCGGCTTCGACGAGTACCACCACAGCAGCACAAACAGCACCACGCCCTCCAGGGCAGCCTGGTAGAGCTGCGAGGGATGACGCGCGTATTGGTCCAGCGCGCCGGTCAGGTATTGCTGGTACAGGGCCTCGGACCAGCGCCCGCCGCGCTCGATGGAATCCGGAAAGATCACCGCCCACGGCACGTCCGTGGTCCGGCCCCACAGCTCGCCGCCGATGAAATTACCCAGCCGGCCGGCGGCCAGCCCAGGCGGCACCAGCGGCGCGATGAAATCGCCCAGGCGCAGGAAACCGTAGCCCAGGTGGCGACCGTAGAGCCAGATCACCAACAGGACCCCGATCAGGCCGCCGTGGAAGCTCATGCCGCCATCGCGCAGCCGAAACAGCAGCAGCGGGTCGGCCAGAAGATCGGAAAACCCGTAAAACAGCACGTAGCCTAAGCGGCCGCCGGCGACCACCCCGACCACGCCCCAGAACAACAGGTCGGCAACCTGGTCCGGCTCCAGGGGGGCGTCGGGGCGGCGCGCCCGCACCCGGCCCAGCAGCCAGAACAGGCCGAAGGCTACCAGGTACATCAGGCTGTACCAGTAAATCCCGAAGCCGCCGATCGAAAAGGCGATCGGGTCGATCTGGTGATAGTAGTAGCTGCTCTCCATCGCTTTTTAGAAAGTCTCCACAACGCGGGCCACCAGGCCCTTGAGATAGCGCGTCACCGCAATCGCCGGGATCACCGGGTGGTCCGGACCCTGCTCGAGCCGCATGAGGACCTGCAGATCGCGATCGACGTGGCGGGCGGCCTGCTGGACCGCGTCAACAAAACGCTCCTCGTACACGTGCGCCGAACACGAACAGGTCACCAGCAGGCCGCCCGGACGGATCAGGCGCAGGGCTTTTTCGTTGATT
>JBMCIV010000039.1:0-8367 GCA_048616735.1 Wenzhouxiangella sp.
CGCGGGTCAGCGAAGGGCTGCGGCGCGCCGCGCTGCGGCGGCTGTTCCGCCAGCCCAAGTACAACGTGGTCGACATGCTCGACGACTACGCCGAGGACTACAGCAAACCGGTCGCGCTGGGCAGTGTCGTGACCGCGGACATGCGCTATCGCGCCGAGCAGGCCGCCAAGCGGATGCAGCGCAAGCTCAAGGAATCGCTGGCCGAGCAGGACGAGACGAGCGAATCGGTTGCCGCGGTCGAGCCCGAAACTCAGGATACCGAAACCGAGCCAAATACCGAGACCCCGGCGGCAGCGTCGCCGGGCAGCGATGACCCAACACTGGCCGACGCCGGCGATGTGCCGGAAAGCGCCGCAGATGGGGATGATGCCGATCCCGATCCTGATCCCGATCCCGATCCCGATCGGCAGCCCGGCTGATCAACACCGAAGGAATCCCGTGCAAGAAGATCTTCTCGACATCGAGCAACTGAGCGCTGCCGGCCCGACCGGCAAGGCTAGGGCCGCGGCCCTAGCCGATTTCGATCCGCCGCCGGAACCCATGGAGTGGGTGGAATATCGTTCCGAAGGCCGGCTGCTGATCATCGGTCCGGCCGACGAGGCCTGGCCGATCGCCGAGCAGCTGAAGGGGGACCTGAAGTGCACCATGCTCGCCACCGCGCCGCCCAGCGAGCCGCCCGACCGGGCGCCACCGGCGCGCTACCTGGACGGCCGCCCGCGGGAGTTGAGCGGCTACCTGGGCGAATTCAGCCTCAAAGTCGAGGTCGATCGCGGCCGGGTGCTGGAGGCGGGTCCGGCCTTCGGTATCGATCCGGGCACTTTCGACCTCGTGCTGGACCTTGACGGCTCGGCCGACTCGGGCGTGGACGAGCCGCCGCCGGGTTATTTCAGGGTGCGCAGCGAAGCCGATCTGGCACGCGCCCTGGCGGAGTTGCCGGGCCTGGTCGGTGAGTTTCAGAAACCCCGCTTTTTTGCCTACGACGCCGATATCTGCGCGCACGGCGCGCGCGGCCAGAGCGGCTGCCGCAAGTGCGTGGACGCCTGCGCGACCGGCGCGGTCTTCAGCTTGGGCGAAAAAATCGAGGTCGATCCATACCTGTGCCAGGGCTGCGGCAGCTGCGTGGCCGTGTGTCCTTCCGGGGCGATGCGCTACACGGCACCGTCGTCGGAAGACCTGCTGGACTCGGTGCGCCGCCTGCTGGTCGCCTATCGCGAACACGCCGGCGCCGCCGCGCCGGCGCCGGACGTGCTGCTCTACAGCGCAGAGAGCGCTGCCGACATCCTCGCCGCGCGGGCATCCGAACTGCCCGAACACGTGCTGCCGGTGGCGGTCGAGAACGCCGGCTCGGTCGGGGCCGACAGCTGGCTGGCCATCCTGGCCTACGGCGCCGGTCGGGTCATTCTGCTGAGCGGATCGGAACCGGCGCCTACGCTGGACGACGCCACCCACCGCCAGATCGACATCTACCGTCCCATCCTGACCGGTCTGGGTGACCCCCACAGCGCCGAGCGCGTCCGGTTCTGGGCCGGATCGGTCGAGGCGGCCGCGGTGGCGGCGCCCCTGGCGCCCATGACCACCACGCCGGCCACCTTTGCCGCGCTGGGCACCAAGCGCGAAATCCTGCGCCAGGCGCTGGGTCATCTGCATGCCGAAGCCGGAAGCGAGCGGGTCGAGACGGTGGCGCTGCCCTCCTCGGCGCCTTTCGGTGAGATCAAAGTCGACTCCGATGCCTGCACGCTGTGCATGGCCTGCGTATCGGTGTGCCCGGTTTCGGCCATCCAGGGCGGCGGCGATCTGCCGCAGCTGTACTTTCGCGAAGACCACTGCGTGCAGTGCGGCATGTGCGAATCTTCGTGCCCGGAAGACGCCATCCGCCTGCAGGCGCGGATGCATTTTCCCGCCCACCTGGCCCCGGCCCGCCGCCTGCTCAACGAAGAAGAGATGCACCACTGCGATGGCTGCGGCAAGCCGTTTGCCACCCGCAAGATGATGGCCAGCATGGTCCGCCGCCTGCAGGGGCACTGGATGTTCCAGGGCGAGGAGGCCCTGGCCCGCATTCGCCTGTGCGAGGACTGCCGGATTCAGCGCATGTACGAAGACGAGGGCGGCGTGGTCGCGCATCGGCCTGAACGTCGCAATTGACCTTGCCAAAGCGCCTACGACTTTGGTCGACCGCGCTTGACTTCCGCGTCCTCTCAAGATTAGATTGTCGATTCGGGGAAAGGTGAATACAAAATGCAACAAATGAGCGAAAGCGCGGCGAGCGATCGGCGTGCTTCCACAACAGCGACGAGCGCCGAGGGCGCCCGGGCCCGGACCGAGGCCTACGGACTGCTGGCCGCGCTGCTGCGAAATCCGCCGGACGGTGAGCTGCTGCAGCGGCTGATCGAGGCAGGCGATTCCATCGCGCAGTCGCACCGCCCCACCGACCTGCAGGCGGCCTGGAAGAGCCTGGCCGAAGCGGCCAAGAGCGCCGATCCCGAAGCGATCGACAACGAGTTTCACAACCTGTTCATTGGCCTGGGGCGCGGAGAACTGTTGCCCTACGGTAGCTACTATCTCACCGGATTCCTGATGGACAAGCCGCTGGCGGCGCTGCGCGATGAGCTCGCGCGGCTGGGCATCCAGCGCGCCGAGGGGGTATCCGAGCCGGAGGATCACGCGGCCGCCATCTGCGAAACGATGGTGCTGCTGGCCGATCCGGAGCACGGCATCGCGCTGACGGGACAGCAAGCTTTTTTCAGCGAGTACGTGGGCGCCTGGATGCCGCGGTTTTTCAGTGATGTTCAGGGCGCGAAGAACGCCGATTTCTACCGGTCGGTCGGCCGGCTTGGAGAGGCGTTCATGGAGTTTGAAAGAGTCTGGCTGAGTCTGCCGGAATAAACCTTTTTGGAGAGTGACATGAAACGAGCAAGTGAATCTTCACCCAAGCCAGCCATCGACTTGTCGCGCCGTCGCCTCATGACCGGCGCGATCGGTGCCGGCGCTGCGGCGGGACTCGGCCTGGTCTCCATCAACGGTCAGGCGGCCGTGCCCGAGCAGGCCAAGCCCAAGTCCGAAAGCACCTGCTACCGCGAAACCGACCATATTCGGCGCTACTACGACAGCGCCCGCTTTTAAAGGCCGCCCCTGGCGCCGAATCCAGTCTGGAGGAGAACTATGAAACTTATTCGCAAGCAAGCCGCCACCGAGGCCGTTCGCGCTTCCCGGGGCAAGGCTTTTGATCGCCGCACGTTCCTGAAGCGTTCGGGTCTGACCGCAGGTGGCACGGCGCTGGCCGCCTCGGTGCCGCTGATCGTGATGAAACGCGTCGACGCGCAGCAGCCGCCCGAGCGCGACGCAGGCCCGATCGAGGTCAAGCGCACCGTCTGCAGCCATTGCTCGGTCGGCTGCGGGGCCAAGGCCACCGTGCAAAACGGCGTCTGGATCGGCCAGGAGCCGGACTTCGACTCCCCGTTCAACATGGGTGCTCACTGCGCCAAGGGTGCGGCCCTGCGCTCGCACGGGCACAGCGACAAGCGGGTGAAATATCCGATGAAGCTCGAGGGCGGGCAGTGGAAGCGCCTGAGCTGGGAGCAGGCGATCGACGAGATCGGCGACAAGTTCATGCAGATCCGCGAAGAGTCGGGCCCCGATTCGGTCTGGCACTGTGGCTCGTCCAAGGCCAGCAACGAGGGCGCCTACCTGCAGCGCAAGTACGCCGCTTTCTGGGGCTCCAACAACATGGACCACCAGGCCCGCATCTGCCACTCGACCACGGTCGCCGGCGTTGCCAATACCTGGGGCTACGGCGCCATGACCAACTCCTACAACGACATGCACAACTGCAAGTCGATGATCTTCATCGGCTCCAACGCCGCCGAGGCGCATCCGGTGGCCATGCAGCACGTGCTGCGCGGCAAGGAGAACGGCTCGAAGCTGGTGGTGGTCGACCCGCGTCTGACCCGCACCGCGGCCCACGCCGACCAGCACATCCGGATTCGGCCCGGTACCGATATTCCGTTCGTCTGGGGCCTGCTCTGGCACATCTTCGAAAACGGCTGGGAGGACAAGGAGTACATCCGCAAGCGCGTCTACGCCATGGATGAAATCCGCCGCGAAGTCGCCAACTGGACGCCCGCCAAGGTTGAAGATATCGCCGGTGTGCCGGAAGACCAGATGTATCAGTGCGCAAAGACGCTGGCCGACAACCGGCCGGGCACCATCGTCTGGTGCATGGGCGGTACCCAGCACCACGTCGGCAACGCCAACACCCGGGCCTACTGCGTGCTCCAGCTGGCGCTGGGCAACATCGGCAAGGTCGGCGGCGGCGCCAACATCTTCCGCGGCCACGACAATGTTCAGGGCGCGACCGACGTCGGCCCCAACTGTCACACCCTGCCGGGCTACTACGGCCTGTCCGAGGCCGGCTGGCGGCACTGGGCGCGGGTCTGGGACGTGGACTACGAATGGCTCAAGAACCGCTTTGATGACGGTCGCTACGCCGACAACTCGGGCGAACCGACCCATCCCATGAACCTGCCCGGTGTGCCGGTCTCGCGCTGGATCGACGGCATCTTGGAAGACCCGGAGAATCTCTCCCAGCGCGACAACATCCGCGCGGTGTTCTTCCAGGGCCACGCCGTCAACAGTCAGGTCCGCGGCGTGGAAATGAAAAAGGCGGTCGAGAAGCTCGACCTGGTCGTCATTTCCGATCCCTACCCGACTCACCTGGCGGTCATGTCCGAGCGCACCGACGGCGTTTACCTGTTGCCGACGGCCACCCAGTTCGAGCAGTCCGGCTCCTGCACCGCCTCGAACCGCTCGCTGCAGTGGCGCGAGAAGGTCATCGATCCGCTCTATGAATCCAAGACCGATGCCCAGATCCTGTACCTGATGGCCAAGAAATTCGGTTTCGCCGACGAGATGTTCAAAAACATCGCCGTCAGCGAAGATGGAACGCCCAGCCCCGAGGACACGCTGCGGGAAATCAATCGCGGCGTCTGGACGGTCGGCTACAGCGGCCAGAGCCCGGAACGGTTGAAGCTGCACCAGGAAAACAAGCACACCTTCGACACCACGACGCTCAAGGCCCAGGGCGGTCCCTGCGACGGCGACACCTACGGCCTGCCGTGGCCGTGCTGGGGTACGGCGGAAGTCAAGCACCCCGGCTCGCACGTGCTCTACAACCCGGACCTGCCGGTCTCGAAGGGTGGCCTGCCGTTCCGTGCGCGCTTCGGGAGCGAGCACAACGGCAACAATATCCTGGCCGAGGATTCCTGGAGCAAGGACTCCGAAATCCAGGATGGTCATCCGCCGGTGACCTTTGGCATGCTTCGCGCCATGGGCTGGCATGGCGATCTGACCCCGGATGAAATGGCAACAATCGCCTGGGTGGCCGGATTGGCCGACAAGCCCAACGGCAGCGTCAGCGAGGCCGACATTGCCGAGTATCGGACAATGGAATCCGATGCGCTTGATGCCGTGGCTTGGCATACGGATCTTTCCGGCGGTATCCAGCGCATCTGCTTAAAGCACGAGGTGGCCCCGTTTGGCAACGCCAAGGCGCGCGCCATCGTCTGGACTTTCCCCGATCCGGTCCCGATTCACCGCGAGCCGCTCTACACGCCGCGCTACGACCTGGTCGACCAGTACCCGACCCACGACGACATGCAGACCCGCTGGCGGCTGCCGACGCGCTATGCCTCGGTCCAGGCTGACGATTACTCCGGCGATTTCCCGTTAGTGTTCACCAGCGGCCGCCTCGTCGAATACGAAGGTGGCGGCGAGGAAACCCGCTCGATGAGCTGGCTGGCCGAGCTGCAGCAGGAAATGTTCGTCGAGATCAATCCGACCGACGCCAACGACCGGGGTCTGCGCGACAACGACTGGGTCTGGCTGGAAGGTCCCGAAGGTGGACGAATCAAGATTCGCGCCATGGTCACCGAACGCGTTGGCCGCGGCATCGTCTGGACCCCGTTCCATTTCGGTGGCTGGTTCCAGGGCGAAGATCTGGTCGGCCGCTACCCAGACGGCATGGCGCCGTATGTGCGCGGCGAGTCTTGCAACACGGCCAAGACCTACGGATACGACCCCATCACGCTGATGCAGGAGACCAAGTCCACCCTGTGCCAGATCCAGAAGGCCGCCTGAGGCCTTAGGAAGGAGGAGACAAGACAATGGCTCGAATGAAGTTTCTATGTGATGCGGATCGCTGCATCGAGTGCAACGGCTGTGTCACGGCCTGCAAGAACGCCAACGAGGTTCCGTGGGGCGTCAACCGTCGTCGCGTGGTCACGCTCAATGACGGTCTGCCCGGCGAGAAGTCGATCTCGGTGGCTTGCATGCACTGCACCGACGCCCCGTGTGCTGCGGTTTGTCCGACCGACTGCTTTTACACCACCACCGACGGCATCGTGCTGCACGACAAGGACCTGTGCATCGGTTGCGGCTACTGCTTCTACGCCTGCCCCTTCGGCGCGCCGCAGTTCCCGACCACCGAGGCCTTCGGCGTGCGCGGCAAGATGGACAAGTGCACCTTCTGCGCCGGCGGTCCGGACGAGCCAGGTAGCGCTTCGGAATTCGAGAAGTACGGCGCCAACCGTATTGCCGAAGGCAAGCTGCCGGCCTGCGCCGAAATGTGCGCGACCAAGGCCCTGCTGGCCGGCGACGGTGACCTGGTGGCCGACATCTATCGTCAGCGCACCATGACGCGGGACGGGCGTCCTCAGACCTGGGGCTGGGCCAAGGCCTACGGTGCCGGGGCATGATGGCCCGGCGCGTTTTAACGGCGGCCAGCGCGCTTGCGCTGGCGGTCTTCCTGACCGGATGCTACGAAGATCCGGATGTGACGGTTTACGATCCCGGCGTCTACAAGGGCAAGGAAGACCCCCTGTTGGCCAAACTGGAAGATCCTGAGTTCAGGGCCGAGCTCGACGAGCGCTTTGACGGTCAGAGGGATCGCTGATGCGAGGTCCTTCTTTTCGCTGCGGCAGTCTAGGGGCTGTGCTGATGATGTGCGCTGGCGTTGCGCTCAGCGGATGTACCCAGAAGACTGCTGATCCCTGGATCAACGAAGGACAGCAGCAGCGCCTGGCCGGCATGCAAGAGCGGGATCAGGAAACGGCTGAACAACTGCGTGACCGGATGCGTTCGGTTCAGGCGCAGCGTTAGCTTGGAGTAAAGAATCATGAAATCACAGCAATCTGTAAAATCCGGAAAGACCCGGAAAACCGGCCGCAGGATCGCTGCAATGACGGCGCTGGTGCTGGTAGCCGCGATGGTCGTGCCGCTGAGCGGGTACGTCTACGTTGCTTTTGCCCAGGACAGTGCCGTCGCTCAGACCGAAGCGCCCAGCGATCCGTGGGCTCAAGAGGTGAACCCGCGCTCGGAGGTCTGGCGCGAAGGTCGCCAGGCGACAGAAGGCACCAGCGTGATCAAGGGCTACGGCGCCAATGTGCTCATGCAAAGCGGGGGCGAAAACTTCCGCCAGATCCGCATGGGACCTGTGGCGACCTATCTGCCCTGGTACCTGGCGCTGATGATCGGTGCGGTGGCGCTGTTCTACATCATCTCCGGCGGCGGTGAAAAGCTCGAGTCCACCTCGGGCAAGCGCGTTCCGCGCTGGTCCGGGTTCGATATTGCCCTGCACTGGTTCGTGGCCATTCTTTTCCTGGTGCTTGCGATTACCGGACTGAGTCTTTTGTTTGGACGCGCGGTGCTGATTCCGCTGCTGGGACCGGAGGGCTTTGCGGCCTGGGCCCTGGCCTCGAAGAACATTCATAATTACGGTGGCGCCTTTTTCACCGTTGGCATCGTCGTGATGATTGTGGCCTGGATGCGCTACAACATCCCCGACGGCACGGACGTGAAGTGGCTGCTCAAGGGCGGCGCTTTCGGCAAGCATCTGCCGGCCGGCCGCATGAACGGCGGCGAAAAAGCCTGGTTCTGGGTCAACGTCGGGGCCGGCATCATCGTCTGCGCGACCGGCATCATGATGATCAATCCGCAAATTTTCGAAACCCGCGAGCTGTTTCAGTGGAACCTGATTATCCATGCCGTGGTCGCGATTTTGTGGCTGGGCGCGAGCTTCGGTCACATGTATATGGCCACGCTGGGTGCGCCAGGTTCGCTAGATGCCATGACCAAGGGCCACGTCAGCTCCGAGTGGGCCAAGGTGCACCATGATCTTTGGTACGACGAGGTCAAGGACCAGGAGTTCGACGCTGAAGAAAGCCGCGGTCCCTCGCAGGGGGCGAGTACGTCGACCAGCTCCGCCTGACCGAAAACCTCTTTCTGAAACGAAAATAGCCGGCAACCGCCGGCTATTTTCGTTTCAGGCCGAAAAACTCGTTCAGCGAGACGCTTTGCGAACCCGTTGCCGTGTCC